>JBBDIG010000032.1 GCA_040880525.1 Bacteroidia bacterium | reverse complement strand
CAGGTTTCATTATTGAGCACAAAACATATCGGTGACGAACTTGAGGTGAGAGTCCTTAAGGAGAAGTGGAACTTGGGGCCAATCGATAGCGTCTCCACATGGAAGCGCTTGATGAAGTTAGGCTACTCCTTGTTATTGAAGTGGAGGTAGATGATCTTCTCCCGTTTCTGATGCACTATTTTGTGTTCACGTTATTTCATAAATAACAACTATAGATTCAGTCTTAATTTTCAAAAGTTGCGATTAAGAGTTTAGTCTGTTTTATCACCGAACCAAAAACGATAGCCTGCCTGAATGCCCATTCTTAGAGGGGAATCTTCGGGAACTTCAAACCTTCGGTAGTCAATGCCTGCAAAAAAACCCTGCCGTGATACTATCTCCACAGAAAATTTAATGACCAAAGGCCTATGATCCGCCTTATCATTCATTGGATTAAGTTGTCCAGGATGGGTTAATGGAGGAAACAAATAAAGGAAATTGCCTGGTTTTGTAAAAGACTTCCAAAGGTGAGCATTGAAGCGAAAAAGTGCTTTTTCAGTGAATAAAATATCCAGGTTTACAAACGGCCCCATACCAAAATAATTTCCTTTATAATTGTAGACATTTGCATGCATTCGATAGGAGGAAAAGTTTACTCCAGAGGCAACGATGACCTTATGGCGGTTCAGTATATTTAATCCTGCATAGATTTCACCGGTGGGACCCGAAGAAAAGGTCTTTTTATAAATATCACTAGCCTGGTTCAATTCCATATTCTCAATCCCGACCATATATTGGTATCGAATAAAATCCGAGGTCCACAAATTAGTATAGGTAAGGTATAAACCTTTATGCTGAGGCGACTGTAGCCTTAAGTCTAACACTGGAGAGAAATAGTTGTAGTCAACCTTGCTTATGTGCCACACATCCTCAACTTGATCATACCAACTATCACTCAATCTATTGATCTGGCGTCCGTAACCAATTCCCAGCTTTTGAGTTTGGTAGAACTCTTCAAAGGGGGATCGTATATTTGAAACTTGGCCTTGTAAACACCCTGATACTAGTATCTCACTGACAATGATTAGGTATATAAACTTTTTAAGCATGCCTGAACAAGTTAAGATGCGCCAACCAATAAACTGCCAGAACCCCTGAAGCGAAGGTACAGCAATTTATTGGTGAACGCATATAATTCATTTAGCTAAACTCAAACTATGGAATTAGCTCGAAACGATAAGAAAACACATTGCCTGGAGCAGCTTTAGTATAGACCAAGTTGCCGGTTAAAAGATCTATAGTAAAATCAAATTGATCTAAACGTATAAGCTCCATATTGCTATAAACGTCAGGGTCGCTTGCCCAATGAACTCTTTTTGTGGGTAACCTGAAAGGGTATTCGTAAGCCACTCTAGCGCCTCCGTTCGTAGGTAAGTAATAATCATAATACTGTTGGCCGGCTTTCTGATCAAATTCTCCAATGAAAAAGTAAAACGCGTCCCTCTCTATGTCAAACTGATTACAGATAATTCTATACACTATTACATCCGGTGCAGGGCATTTGCCCTTACTTTTTCCATTGGCAAAGGCCGCAAGAAGTACGATGAAGAACTCGACCTCTGGGACTGGGAAGAACTCTGCGGCTGGAAGGCCCAGGGAAAGAAAATCACCTCCGATGCCATCGAAGAAATAGAACTGCTGGAATGGTACGAAGAGGAAGCAGAACCGGAAGGTCACTTTTACCAGCGGGTCAATTTTGTCGGTGACGAACTTGAGGTCGGAGCCTGCCTCCAGAATGTCGAACTTGCGGCCAATGGAGAGCGTCTTAATCAGGAAGCGCTTGATGAAGTTGTACTACCGATACCTATTATTGTACGCTTTTTGGTACATTCGTCATCATGAAAGCAATTACAGCCTCGGCACTTAGGAAGAGCATGAAGAAATACTTCGATGCCGTCTCCAACTCACTCGAAATGATTGTGGTATCACGAAATCGGGAGGAGGATGCTTTGGTGATTATGTCGATAAAGGAGTACAATTCGCTCGTAGAGACTGCACATCTACTATCGACAAAGGCCAACCGGGAGGAAATGCGGGAATCCATTGATGAGATGGAAAAGGGGGAAACGGTGCCGTTTGATCTGGCAAACAGAAAGTTTGCCGGTTAGATGCAGTTTAAATTTACCAAACGGGCCAGGGAGCATTACGAATACTGGCCATCTGCTGACCCTGCGGTATTGGACAAAATTCACCAACTACTGGAATCTATTGAGCAGTCTCCCTTTAATGTTATTGGCAAACCGGAGCCTTTAAAATATGAACTGAAGGGGTTTTGGTCCAGACGAATTACCAGGGAGCACCGGCTGGTCTATAAGATTTCCGGTAGAATGAACTCAGAGCAAATCTGCACCGTGATCCAATGCAGGTTTCATTATTGAGCACAAAACATATCGGTGACGAACTTGAGGTGAGAGTCCCTAAGGAGAAGTCGAACTTGCGGCCAATGGAGAGCGGCTCATGTAGGTCGGAATTGCATTCCGACAAATTCGCGATATCGAATACCTGTTTCAAAATCACCACCCACAGAGGCCCGTTTCCGCTCCATTCCCAGTGCATCCTATAAAACCGGCTCGCTGTGGTGCAGAACACGCCATTTTTCAGTAGGGGCAAAAATTATTTTCACTTTTTTCACATCCAAAATCTGCATTTTTGGACTGTATGGGCGGTTTTTGTGAAAAATACTCATTGATGAGTATTAAACCTTATCAAGAATTTTTAGAGGTTTGGCAAAAAAACCAATGAAAACACTGCTTATTCTTACATTATTCCTTATAGTACTACTTCTACCCAATACTGCAAGGGCTCAAAAAGATACAGTGATAACAGGAACCGCAGGATTTGACGGAGATACCCTGCAATATGAATTAAAAATAGATTCACCAGCATTTACCGTCCACCTTCAAAAGGGCGAAGAGAAGGATTCATTAGAACAACAGCTCCTGATAGACTCGGTAGAATTCCATGATAACCTTTCATCATTGGTGGATAGCGTTTATACTCGAATTGGAGATGCCAAACCAGCAGATACCCTCAAAATAAAATTGTCCAGAGCCATTTGGAAAGACATAGAAACATATAAAGATTCAGAAGAGGCTGAGCCGGCTGCTAATGATCCTGGTGAAGGAGATGAGGAAGAGAAGACTGAAAGTGAAAAAATTTTAGCGGAACTCAAAAAGTTAATTAATGAGCTAGATGAAGATGAAGGGGAGACGGCATTTTTACTTGTATTGCAGGATTCATTTCCACTCCTCGATAAACCACTGCCTACGAGAGGTTCCCAGCAAGAAAAGCGTGTAATATTTGATACAACTAAAGCAGGAGAGAAGAAAATTTTTAAAACCAACTACGCTTATGTGAAACTCCGTAACAATAGAGTTCATGAAATTTTAGTTAACGCCACCTATGTGCCAACAGGTCAAGTGAAAAATTTCAGAAATAACAAGTGGTCATTGACAATGGCAGATTTTAATCATGACATAGGATTTATTGAAGGGGTTGAAGTAGGTAAAGGAGATTCGAAAGACACTGGCATAGTATATTTTAGTCATATGTTAAAGCTAACTCCAGATTCTGAAACCGGTTCCTTTAGTATAAACTTTACTGATAAAGAAGGGTACCTAAAGCCTTTGGATACCCTCACGGCCATAAAGAAAAGCTTCAATGAGTATTTAGCTGTACTTGTGATGACCAGCATTTGGGGGGAAGAAAATCGTGTTAACAACACAATTCAAACCGACTTTTCTTTACATGTACCCTTGAATTCAAGAAACATTATGGAGGCAGTTTATTTACCATACCTTAAAGGAAGCCTCACGCTGACAAACCTTCTAAATGATACTCGCATAGAAAATTCTGTCGATTCAATTGATCAATCTCTAGACCTTGAATACTTTGAGCTTTTGAATTATAATAGAGGTTTCTTTAAGGTGCAAGTACCAATTATTTTAACGGAGGCAAAGATGTTTGAAACCAGATACACAGCATTGGGCGTCTTACCAAAATGGAAATGTATAAACTGGATTAAGTGGATTAAGTGGATTCCTTTACCGTTAGAACTAGAATATAATCTTTACCTGACAGGTCTCCAGACGAAAGTTGTTTCTAATGGAGAAGACACCTTGTTAAAAAGCAGCGTGTTTTCATCATCATATGGCGCAAATTGGTTATTCAGCATTCGACCAGAGCAGGAATTTGGCATAAACTTGCGTTTTGGACGACATTATCTCGTTCCTCATAGTTTAACTTCAGACGTGTTGAGCATAAATTATTTACCTGAAAGGCAATATTGGAAGGCAGGTACAGAAGCGTTCTTCGCAGTTGGTTCCACTGATGAGAATAAAAGGAAATCGGGTGTTTATTTTAGAGGAGATTTTTATTTCTCTCATGATTTTGATAAGATTTTTCCATTAATTTCTGTGGGTTATTCTACAAATCTAGGCGGTTATCTCAGCCAGGAAAATTAAACAACGTTCATTTATTTTAAAAGAAATCCATGAAAAATTTACTGCTAATTATATGGCTTCTATCCAGTTTGACTTCTACTACTTTAGCGCAATCCACTACATTTGGTGCAACTGCCGAACCGGTAGAGGGGCAAGAGGAGGTTTACATCATCAAGCTCAACGAAGTTATTGGGAATGTGCATACTAGACATCTTGCAACCGGGATGGGAAAATTTATTCCTCAAACACAACAAATTCAGTGGCTGGAATATCAAGATGCTGAAGGCGACATTCAGCAGTGGTACAATACAAGCCGCGAGGCTGCAATAGAGATTACCAATGCCATTATCCGCAGACGTGTGTTTTTAACAAATCCCGTCATGCAACAAGATACAACTATAGCTCCAGCAGATTCATTGGAGTAGAAGCTATCAAATGAACAGACAATCTACTTTAGTTAATCCCACCTCGCTCAAAACAACCCCGGCCCCTCCAGCCATTCAAATCCATTCGAAATCAGCATCTCATACTTAGTGATATGATGTGTAGTTTTCATTGGGATCAGCCGGTAATCCAGGTCGTGCTTTTTCACCAGTTCCACGATGGATGGAAATCATAGGTGGTGAGGTACGGCCCCCGGATTTGCTTCATGAGATGAAAAAGCTGCTGGTGGTTAATCTCGAAATGTGGGTAGAGGCGCTTACCGGCTACAGTATATGGCGGATCGATAAAGAAGTTGTTTGCAGGTGATTCAGCATATTGAGGAATTAGCTCAAAAGCATCTCCCTGGATAAATTCCAACCTGTTCCTGTAATGTGAAATATTCTTAATTCTGTTTTACAAGGTCTTAGGGTACCACCGCGATTTCAATCCCTTCCCCGTTTTCACCGTTCTTGATGAAGCCGGAACCTTTGGCTAAAATTCCACCATGTGAGATTCGATGCCTGAGCAATGTCTTAAATGCTTCCTCTTCCGTGCTGCCATTCTGCCTGGCTAAAATCTCATTTGCTTACTCAGTGGTCAGATCAAATTCGATAATGTGTTTCCTCAGGTTTTCATTCTGGGCGCTCAGGATGGTTTTCCAAACTGCGGCCACAACTTCATCCATTTCAATCATCACTGCCTTTTCCGTGAAGCCCTCGGCAGCGGCAGTCAAACTCACAATGCCTCCTCCTGCAAAAGGCTCGATTAGCTAGCTGTGTCGCTTTATTCCAATTTAATTGAGGTTGAGCTAACTAATGCTGCTTTGTTCCGCTTTAATTCTTACAATTAAATGATCTGGTGTGCATTTCTTTCTAAGCCTAAAAGTATTCCAGAGGGCAACTATGGTCAATATAAGTGATATTACTATAATGAGATAGAAAAGCGCCTCAAAGATTGAGGGCTGTACACCAAATGCCTCTTTAAACTCGGTAGTGATAACCGCAAGAAGTGATATAAGGAAAATTGACAATGGTGCTAACCAGTTACGAGTTTTTGCCGAGTTTGTAGTATATTCTATTACCTCAAGCTTAAGTTTATCCTCAGTTATCTGAATCAGATTCGTTAGGACATTGCTGATCCTTTTGGAAATGAACTGACTATCCTCTTTAGCCGGGATAATAGTTGAATGTATCATGATACAAAAATCATTGAATAAAATGAGATAAGAGACTTGCATCAGGATCATAACCGAGTGCACCTATCGCATGAAAATTTATATGACCACAATGTTTGCAAATTACCACTATAGCCGGAACTTTCTGATTGGGATTGGTAAACCCACCCAAGTTTTTTGCTAATGATATTTCCACATACCCCTCAGCTATTTCAAATGATCTTGTGCCACAGCGTTGACAGCTTTTAACTGGGCCCTTTTTATTTAGCTCCTTTATAATATCCTGACTATTAAATGGATTAGGATTTTTCATCTTCTTTAATTAAATTTTGTATTTCTCAAAACAACCCCATCTGCCCACCTCCACCTTTCTTCTTCCCCCGCTTCTTTGCAGGTTTGGCTTTTCCGGCATCTGTCTTTAAGTCCCATTCAAATTCCCGTGCTTCGTCCGTTCCTGATTCAGCGTTCCGGGTTCCGGGTTTAGCATCACGCTGAACTTTGAACGCTGAACCTTGAACGTCCTCCTCCGGCTGATTCGCATGGCCGGTCTTTATTGGCTCGTCTGATTCTTCGAGGGGTTCGGCTGAGGCATCTGTTTCTTCTTCCTCTTCATACCATTCCAGCAGTTCTATTTCTTCGATGGCATCGGAGGTGATTTTCTTGCCCTGGGCTTTCCAGCCACGGAGTTCTTCCCAGTCCCAGAGGTCGAGTTCTTCTTCGTACTTCTTGCGGCCTTTGCCACGGAAGGTGACCTTTACCAGGGGGTCAATTTTGTCGGTGACGAACTTGAGGTCGGAGCCGGGATCAAGGATGTCGAATTTGCGGCCAATGGAGAGCGTCTCAATCTGGAAGCGCTTGATGAAATTGTGCTTTTGCTCGCCATGCCAGTAGAGGCAGGTGATTTCCCGCTCCGGGTCGAATTGGGCAATCAGCAGGAGCTTCTCTGGCTCGTATCGGTTGGTGAGGTCGTGGTTGGTCAGCTCATACGTGCCGTCCTTGCGGATCACCATAATGTGGTCTTCAGTGTCGAAACTGCCGAGGTATTTGCCACGGTCGTCATGGTTCAGGCGGCCGGTTACTTCATCGTACCAGATGTCGCGTCCGCCAAGTGTGCTGGCACCCTTCTCCAAAAGGCGGATTTGCCGCACCGGGTGTTTGGTAAGGATATTCCCTTGCGCGCTCCGGTTTTTTATGTCCAGTTCGGCAAAGTGGTAATCGAATTTCTTGTTGCGCGCCTTGCTGCCCAGCGTTAGCTGCACCTCTACCACCTCGGCCTCACTGTTAGGGTTTGCAGTAAAATAGGTGATGCGGCTGCCCTTAGTGCCTTTGGTCAGGTCATAAATTTTATCTCTCGTAATGCCGGTAACGTTGAAGCGCTTGACGCGTGTGATGCCACTCTTACCATCCACATAGGCCACATTATAGACCATGCGTGCATCGCGCCTCCACACGTCAGCATGCAGGATGTCCTTGCCCACGAACTTCTTCTCCTCTATGCGCGTGACGAGCATGGTGCCATCGCGCCTGAAAACGATGATGTCATCAATGTCAGAGCATTCGCATATAAACTCATCCTTCTTCATTCCGTAGCCGATGAAACCTTCCTTTCGGTTTACGTACAGCTTCTCGTTGGTCATGGCCACCATCGTGGCATCAATGCTTTCAAACTCACGGAGGGTGGTTTTGCGCTCCCTTCCCTTGCCGTATTTTTTAATAAGTCCTTCAAAATATTTTATGGCAAAATCGGTGAGGTGCTCCAGGTCGAATTGCACCTGCTTCATTTCCTCTTCCAGATTATTGATGAGTTCATCAGCCTTAAAAGAGTCGAATTTGGAAATACGCTTGATCCTGATCTCGGTGAGCTTGGTAATGTCCTCTTCAGTGACTTCCCTGCGCAGGAGGTGCTTGTGCGGGTCGAGGCCTTTGTCAATGGCGCTGATCACGCCTTCCCAGGTTTCTTCCTCCTCAATGTCGCGGTAAATGCGGTTTTCGATGAATATCTTTTCCAGCGAGCTGGCGTGCCACTTGTCCTCAAGCTCGCCCAGTCTGATTTCCAGTTCGCGCTGTAGCAGCCATTTGGTGCGAACGGTGCTGCGCTCCAGGATGTCGTTCACGTTGAGGAAGTGCGGCTTGTCGTCAAAAATCACGCAGGCGTTGGGGCTTATGCTCACCTCACAATCGGTGAACTTATAGAGCGCATCAATGCTGATGTCGGGCGAAACGCCTTTGGGCAGTTGAATCTCTATCTCCACATTTTGCGCGGTGTTGTCCACCACCTTCTTCACCTTGATCTTGCCCTGGTCATTGGCCTTCAGGATGGAATCAATAATTGTGGTGGTGGTGGTTCCGTAAGGGAGTTCACGGATCAGGAGTGTTTGTTTGTCAAGCTCCTCAATTTTAGCCCGGACCCGGAGGCGGCTGCCGCGCTGGCCCTCGTTGTAGTTGCCCACATCCATCATTCCGCCTGTGGGGAAGTCGGGGTAGAGGTTGGTTTGGCGGCCTTTCAGAATCTCGATGCTGCCCTTGCACAGTTCTATGAAGTTGTGGGGCATTACCTTAGTGCTGAGGCCCACGGCAATTCCTTCCACGCCCTGCGCCAGCACCAGCGGGAATTTTACCGGCAGGTTTACCGGCTCTTTTTTGCGGCCATCATAGCTAAGTTGCCATTCGGTGGTCTGTGGGTTGAACACCACATCCAGCGCGAACTTGCTGAGGCGCGCCTCAATGTATCGTGGTGCTGCAGCCGAGTCGCCCGTGTTGATGTCACCCCAGTTTCCCTGCGTTTCGATGAGCAAGTCCTTCTGGCCCAGGTTTACCATGGCATCGCCAATAGAGGCATCACCGTGTGGGTGGTATTGCATCGTCTGCCCAATGACGTTGGCCACCTTGTTGAAGCGGCCGTCATCCATCTCCTTCATGGCGTGCATGATCCTGCGCTGCACAGGCTTCATTCCATCTTCCAGGGCAGGCACCGCCCGCTCCAGGATCACATACGAAGCATAATCCAGGAACCAGTTCTCGTACATGCCACTAACGGCAGTAACGTCATGTATCTTCTCTTCTTCGGGTATTCCGTTCTCTTCCATTTTATAATCTTGGTACGCTGCCTACAGCGGTCAATTTCTTACTTGAGAAAAAGGCCGAAATTTAAGCATCTAAGCCTGCAAAGCAGAAAAGGAACAGGGAAAGTTATTGACGGTGTGTTAAGAAAAAAAGTATGGAGGATAGGGCGACTATCCGGGAAGACGGTAAGCTGGAGACAGAAGGATGCAATTTTAGCCCACACCACAACTAGCCTATTGAAGTATTATTTTCCTGCGCTATTAAAGATAAGGTTGCGAGCATTGCACATACTACTGCGATTCAAGAAAGAATTCTTTTCATTCTTTTAGTTTAGTAAAATTAGAATTGAGTAAAGAATTTAAAACCTAAATAGGTTCATACTCCCCATGAAATTCACCCTTGCTTACCCTTACAACCTTCTGCCTAGTCTCATTCCAGGCTTCAAACTCAAAAGTTCCTGAAATAATCCGTGAAGATCGATCTATTTTAGTTATTACTAGGGTTCCTGTATGGTGGGTATCCGTGATATATCTGTCTATAGAGAGATTGTCATCGTATATGGCAAAATTGGTTCGGCTTTCAGAACCACTAATGAAGTATTCCCCTTCCACAATTCCATGTGGATTTCGAACATTTAAATGTAATCTTTCTGGACTATTATCTGCAGATATACCAAACACAGAATCAGATAACTTAGCTCGTACAATGTCCGCAAACATATCACCTTGTTTTGAAGGCTCCCACAGGGTTCCGTTTACATAGCACTTGAAGCCATGAATGTTTGGTTTCAATTCTGGTTTGGCACATGCTGTAATTAATCCGGTAAATAGTAAAAGGCTTAGCAGTAGGTTTTTCATGATATTTATTCGAAAAGTTCAAAACAAAGGAATTCTTTTCCTTTGTTTATTATGTTTTTAAAAAAGAAAAATTTATTATAAAGGAAGGTTGCTACCTGACCACATATTCTCCTTGAAATTCCCCCTGGATTACCTTGACCGTTTTATTCTGCCTTTTGTTATAGGCATTAAACTGAAAAATCCCTGAAACTATTTTAGAGGAACGATCAAGTTTTGCTATAGTCAGGGTGCCCACATGGCTGGAATCCGTGATGTACTGATCCGTGGAAAGGTTATCATCATAAACTGCAAAATTTGTCCAGCTTTCTGAGCTATTAAGAATATAATTCCCCGGAAGGATTCCATTCGGATCATGAACATTTATATGGAACCTTTGTGGGCTATTAACTGCAGATACACTGAAGCCTGAATCGGATAGCTGAATTCGTACAATGTCCGCAAACATATCACCTTGTTTTGAAGGCTCCCACAGGGTTCCGTTTACATAGCACTTGAAGCCATGAATGTTTGGTTTCAATTCTGGTTTGGCACATGCTGTAATTAATCCGGTAAATAGTAAAAGGCTTAGCAGTAGGTTTTTCATTATGTTGTTTTCCGATGCAAAAGTAAATGCTTTTTCATGATATTTATTCGAAAAGTTCAAAAAAATTAGAGATTAAGGCCAGTACTGCATAATCAGTTGAATCGGCCGTCATCCATCTCTTTTATGGCGTGCATGATCCTGCGCTGCACAGGCTTCATTCCTTCTTCCAGGGCAGGCACGGCCCACTCAAGAATCACATACGAAGCGTAGTCCAGGAACCAGTTCTCGTATATGCCACTAACGGCCGTAACGTCATGTATCTTCTCTTCTTCTTCCATATTTGATTGGAACGCTGATTTTTATGATTCTCATGAACCCAATTATGGTTTAATGTGGGGTTTGTATTTATTTGAGAAGGCTTTTCTTTTGAATTGTGGTTCCTTCCCAAAGTTCAATAACAAACCCACCTCCATATCTGTGGCCCTTAAATAATTGGTCAATTGCGCCTCATGCGCTTCACAAAGATTCTCTGCGGCCTTGAGCTCTACAATAACTTTTTCCTCTATAATTAAATCGGCAAAATACTCACCTACCCTTTCATTTTCATAGAACACTTCGATTGCTTGCTGTGCACGTACATTTTTAAATTGCTTTCTTAATTCCAACCACATGGCTCGCTCATATACTTTCTCAAGGAATCCATATCCTAAATAATTATAAACCTTATAAAAGCATTTAATAATCTTTTCCGTCACCTCGGAATGCTTGTGATTCTCAGATTCCATAAAATCATAATTTCATTATATAATATCATAAAGATCAGCGTCCCATCAGGCTACCTGCTGCAATTCTTCCGACTCTAATTTCTTCTCCTTGGATTCCACCACCACGTCTTTCTCCACCTTCAAATTATCAATAATGAATTCCTGGCGGGCCGGGGTGTTTTTGCCCATGAAGTAGGAGAGGATCTTCTGGATGCTGGTGTCCTTTTTCAGGATGATCGGCTCCAGGCGGATGTCCTCGCCAATAAATTTCCCGAACTCATCAGGGCTGATCTCGCCAAGACCCTTAAAGCGTGTGATCTCCGGTTTCCCTTGTAGGTTCCGTATCGCCTCCTGCTTTTCCTGCTCACTGTAGCAGTAGTAGGTTGTTTTCTTATTTCGCACCCTAAACAGTGGCGTTTCCAGAATGTATACGTGGCCGTTCTTCACTAAATCCGGGAAGAACTGCAGGAAGAACGTCAGCATCAGCAGGCGGATGTGCATCCCGTCCACATCGGCATCGGTGGCGATTACGATCTTATTGTAGCGCAGTCCTTCCAGACCATCCTCAATGTTCAGAGCGTGCTGCAGCAGGTTGAACTCCTCATTCTCGTATACCACCTTTTTCTTCAGCCCGAAACAATTCAGCGGCTTTCCCTTGAGGCTGAAAACCGCCTGTGTTTCTACTCTCCGCGCTTTAGTAATTGAACCGCTCGCAGAATCGCCCTCGGTGATGAAGAGAGTGCTTTCATGGTGCAACTCGTTTTTATCATCTGTATAATGGATGCGGCAGTCGCGCAGCTTCTTGTTATGGACGGCTGCTTTCTTTGCCCTTTCCCGCGCGATTTTCTTCACACCCGCCATATCCTTGCGTTCCTTCTCACTCTGCATAATGCGTTTCAGCAGCGCCTCGGCCGTTGCCTGGTTTTTATGCAGGTAATCATCCAGTTTCTTCTTCAGGAAGTCAGCGATAAATGCTCGTACCGATGGCCCGTCAGGACCCATATCCTGGCTGCCCAGCTTGGTTTTGGTCTGGCTCTCGAATACCGGCTCCTGCACCCGCACAGATATGGCTGCAACAATAGATGCGCGAATGTCAGTGGTGTCGAAATCCTTCTTGTAAAAATCCCTCAATGTGCGCACCAGCGCCTCCTTGAAATATTGAAGGTGGGTCCCGCCCTGTGTTGTATGCTGACCGTTTACAAAGCTGTAGTATTCCTCGCCATATTGGTCGCCATGCGTCAGGGAAATCTCGATGTCATCGCCCACCATGTGGATGATGGGGTAGCGCCTGCTTTCCTCATCAATCTTACGCTCCAGCAAGTCCAGCAGCCCGTGTTTGCTGTAAAACCGGACATTATTGAACCAGATACTCAGCCCGGAATTCAGAAAGGCATAGTTCCAGATTTGATTGTCAAGAAACTGAGGAATGAATTTGTAGTTCTTGAAAATGGTGTCGTCAGGTACGAAAGTTACGAGGGTACCGTTTGGCTCGTCCGTCTTTTCCTGTGTTTCGTTAATCAGCTCGCCCCGTTCAAATTCAGCGATCTTGGTTTTGCCATCGCGGAATGACTGCACCTTGAAATATTTGCTCAGGGCGTTCACCGCCTTGCTACCTATACCATTCAGCCCAACCGATTTCTGAAATGCTTTGCTGTCGTACTTCCCACCCGTGTTGATCTTGCTCACACATTCCAAGACTTTTCCCAGCGGGATTCCACGGCCATAGTCTCGCACCGTCACTTTATAATCGCTGATGTTGATCTCGATCTTGCGGCCGTTGCCCATGATGTATTCGTCAATGGAATTGTCAATCACCTCCTTTACAAGGATGTAGATTCCATCGTCCTGTGCCGAGCCATCGCCCAGTTTGCCAATGTACATCCCCGGGCGGAGGCGGATGTGTTCTTTCCAGTCGAGCGACCGGATGCTGTCTTCATTATAGATATTTTGTTGTGCCATAGGGTTTTGTATTCAAATAGAACGAAAAATTTTATGATTTTACATTCCTTAATAATAGTTTATCAATGAGAAATCTGCAAACCACGCTGTCATTATTCCGGCATCTGTTAGTTCCAGCCTGAAAAAAGCAAAGATAAATGAAGAAAAACCGCTTTGGAATTTACCGGGAGCTAAGTTGTACACAGATGGTGGATGGAAACGTTTGCCGCAATTCCGAAAAATGCAATAATGATACAGTCCATGACTGACTCCAGGCGAATTAACGAATAGTGATCATAATCCTGCAATTCCGGTACAATACCAAATACCAAATTGAATTCCTGTTTCTATCTTCGTTTTAAAATTAATTCGATGTCCGACCCAAAACCATCCGAACGTCTTGAGATTGAGAAAGAACGGCAGAAAACCATCAGGAGCCTTGCCATGTATGGCGTGCTTGCAGTTCTGATCGTCTTTGTGGTATACGTAGTTTTCCTCCGCAATCCAACGGGCGAAAATCGAAAAGTGGATGTGGACCTGGCCACTGGAAAATTCAGCGTTTCAGTGGAGCAGCCCATTGTGGATCAGGTAAACGTGAAGGAGGCCAGCTACAAAGGCACGCAGGAGGACAAAAGCGTGGAATTCACCACGGGAGAAGTAAATGAGGATGTGATCACGGAACTTGAACAGCGATCGGAAAAGAAAATCAGCCCGGAGAATTTTACCGGTCAAAACCTCATCAACAAGGAGGGCGGCTATTTGCTGACGGTTCCTTCGCCTGAGCATTGGAGCGTAAATTATAACGCCCAGGGCTATAACAATCCCCTGGTGGCGGTACATACTATTTCGCGGCCCCAGGGTGAACATGTTGCCGTAAACCTCGAAGATCCTGGCTCAGAATACTCTCTGGAGGAATATGTGGCTTCTGCCCTTGAAATGATCTCAATGGCCGGAATGCTGTCAGAGTGGCCCGAGATCTCTTATGACCACGAAGGGCGGACGGCTTTTCTTTCTTACCGTAATCCGCAAACAGGTGGCGTTACTTATCAGAAAGTGGTGAAGCGGGGTACCAAGTTCTTCATCGTTACTGCCAATTATAATTTATCCATCACTCCGCAAAATGTGCAGAATGAGTTGATTAAAATGGTATCAACTTTTACTTTAATTGAGAATAAAACATAAATTAAATTAATGGTGGCTTGAAGGCGCTTCTTCTGATGTCAGAGCATTTTGCCGCATTTCTTCTACTTCCAGATCTATAGGATGAAATACATGGTAATAAACGTAAATCATAATAATTCCGCTCACCAAAAATTGAAATACATCAAGTCCATTAAATGGGTAGCGGTAACCAAAAGATGCAGCTTCTGATAATTGTTTAATATATTCAAACTTAAGAGCCACGGTGGTCAAATGAAGGAGAACCAGCGGAATCCATGCCCACCGGTTGAATGCCATGAGCACCAGCAACAAACCCTGAGCAAGTAGATACCATTCGAGGTACCATGTCAACCATTGATTTTCGGTCAGGTCAGTAGCATTGCGAGACTCATCAAAGGAGATAACATAGGAAATAAAGTAAATCGCCAGGGTAACCACCAAGAGACCCATTTTAAATATCCGTGAAGTTTCTTTTTCATTAAATGGAAAAAAATCAGAGGGATTGATCAGGGCTTCCCGATGTTCCCTCGCTGCTTTTTCATTGGATAAAGGTATGAGAATAAAAAAGTTGACCAGGGGCCAGAAGCTGAAGAAATACCGCCATGTAATGGGTTGTTTAATGGTATATAATCGCCTGATAACCAAATTGGAATAGACATGCAGAGACCAAAAAATAAAAATAAGTGAAATGGATAATTCAGGAATAAAAAACAATTCATACCAACGATCAAATTCATAACGGAACCAGGTGGTGAGTTTAGCGAAAAAAAAAAAGGTCATAAATATCATTAAGCCGTAAACCATAAATGAATCCCGTATAAATTCGGATCCCTTAATGTTAGGTTTTTTTGCTTTGGATGGAAAGCCGGCAATTAATTCCTTGTCTGATTCCAGATTAAAAATAAAATAATAAATTCCATAAACTTGGATGAATATGGCTGCCGCTACAATATAACTGTGATAATTTTCCAGATCCCATTCGTATAAAAGGGGAAGGAAGAAATACACCACCAGCAAACCGAAGAAAATAATTCCCAGCAGATAATTCCAAAACAAATTTTGCCAGCCGGACCTGATCCAGCCTCTGATCACACAATAGAGGGCAATGGGGTTCAGTAGAAAATAAACAAGTGATTTTAAGAGACCAGGGTCAAGTTGGGAAATGACCAGGCACCATAATCCAAATGCGGAGAGGAAAGAAATCAGGAGTAATTTAAGCTCCCTTTTCCTCCGCTCAAGCAATGCCTCCCAAATCCAAAGAACCAAAAAACCCAGGCCGAAAGAGATAAGAACAATCCATTGATTGGCTCCCTGACGGATATAGGTTTCTTCAGAGACGGTATTGTATTGATAGCCAAAAAGGTAAGCCAGGAACAGTGCAAGTGCGGGGATAAAAGCAAATATCAGCTTCTTAGGTGTTTTCATCAGACGGAGAGTCAAATTTCGCACAAGATAAAGCAATGCAAAGTAAATAATGAATAAACTCCTTGTACTTACGTAGTGGTCAAGTTGAGCACAGGCAGTCGAATGAAGCTGGTCCCAGAGACTGAGTCAGAAACGTTTTCGTATGTAACTGAAATTGCGAATATTGAGTTGAAAGCAGGAGTATCAGCCTTTTTTGTAGAGCACTTCTACAAGGAGCAAGTGAGAGAGGCAGGATCAAAACTGGAATGGAGGATGCGAATGCAACTTTAAACTTTTGATATGGGTTAAATGTGAATAGAGTAAAAATATTATTTGTTAATTTGCAAAAAACCAAGCTTATGAGATTTCTTATTCTACTTACCATTTTTTATTGTGTTATACCGGCTTCAGCATTCAGCCTTCATTTCGCTGTAAAAGCTCCCCTGATAGAGCACCTGCGTAGTGTCAATGATCAATGGAAAAGCTGCATGAATGGCTCAGAAATGAACGAACTGATCGCATTTCAGTCAAATGAAGAACGGATCACATTTCATTTACTGATGGTAGAAAAGCGCTTGCGGGCTGTTGAATCCTGGCACTTGAGTCCGGAGCAACAGGCAAAACGAAATGAAAACCTTTCTGTGCTCCACCGATATGCAGTCGGTGGTGATTTTCCGCAGAACACGCTTCATGCTCAGAGACAGCCGTACTTCATTGATTTCAGCGGTACAGCCTGTGCGGTTGGTTATCTGATAATTGAATCCGGACATGAAAATTTTGCAAATGAGATTAGCAAAAAATACAATTATGAATTTATAGATGATCTAAACAGGTTTGCTCCGCAGTTATCGCTTTGGGCCGATGAAAATGGATTTACGGTGGATGAGTTGGCGTTGATACAACCTACATATTATCCCAAAGAACTTTGGTTGCCTGTTTTAGATGGGATTGAAGGGCCGGTGAATTCGGTAATTTATGATGTGTATGATGGGTCATATTTAGTAGGTGGAAATTTCTCGGATGCAAGTGGAATTGCCTGTGCGAATGTGGTACGATGGAACCGGCAAAGTTTTGAACCGGTGGGATCAGGTTTACCGGGAGAAGTAAAACGTTTATATAGCTCTATGAGCCATCTTTATGCAGTGGGAAATTTCTCTGAGAATGACATTGCGTATGAGCTTGCCATTTGGACCCGGGACACCGATGAGTGGGAGTTGCTGGATTTGATTCCTAATCAGACTGGAGAAACCAACAATTTTATTACCAGTCAAAGTTGCTGGGTGATATCCGGCTGGACATTGGAAAATGGCGAAAAACAACATTATGTAGCGCGTGGTAATGCCAATGGAACCGGATGGGAGATAATAGCCAGGATGGATAAACCGGTATACACTATTGAAACTACTCCCTTAGACCTCATTGCCGGAGGTGAATTTATGGTTATTGACGATACGCTCGAAGCATCATACCTGGCGCGATGTACCGATTGCATGAGTCTTCAAAAGCAGGCGGCCTGGACTGGATTCAGTTCCGGGGTTGATGCTCCAATCAGGATATTAAAGCGAATATACGAAGCGCACGGAACGCTCTATGCCGCAGGCAATTTCCATGATAAAAATGGAAATCCGGTGGCTGCCGTTTCCCGATTATTGAATGGCAAATGGCAGCCTGTTATAAGAGTAATTAACCAAGGGGGATACAACATGAATTTTATTAATGATATCGAATACGTCACAATTACTGGAGAATTTTTAATAGGCGGTGAATTTGAAACTGGGACAGAGATGTATTTATGGAAAAATCTTGCACGTTTAGATTTGCTCAGTGGCTCAATTTATCCTAAGGGACATTTTAATGCTACAATAAATGATATTCAAAGTCTGGAAGGTGAAATCGTAGTAGGAGGGAAGTTTACTTTGTCGAATGATTATTTGCAGGTGAATCACATAGCCATACTTAATCAAATGAAAACATCAATCGCCCAGGACAACCCTGAAGTTGTGTCGTCTACTGTTTATCCAAATCCTTTTGCGGACTTCACCAGAATAGAGGTTATTGGCACTCAAAGTCCTTTAAAGGAAAATAAACCGGAACTACAACTTTATGCGATTACCGGACAGCGAATGGCGGTAACTTATGAATCAGATCATAGCGGAATTACTCTCTACAGGAATGATCTTCCTGCCGGAACCTATATTTATAATGTTATGGTTGAAAATAAGAAAATTGTGATAGGAAAGCTTGTGGTTTGGTAGGGTGAAAGGGTCAATGCAGAACGATCGTTTTGTTTGTTCTTTGGCAGTTCCGGTGGTTCCGAAATCTGTATTTCTTTATTTATGGAATGTATGATGTTTAAGCAGAAATGTAGCCTAGCTCCCCACTACCACCAGCTTCTTCTGGATTTCCCCTTCCTTTGTTTTTATGCTGATAAAATAAAAACCAGGAGGAAGTTGAGTTTTAATTACAGGCACATCCGTTCGCTTTTGCCACACGGCTTGTCCGGCTAAATTCATTATTTCCAAAAGTACAGCTTCGTTATTTAGGGTATTAATTTCAATACTGAAATGTTCGAAGCCTCGTGCAGGGTTTGGAAAAATGCGCACTTCAGGTAAGCCATTTTCAAGCTCATTTACCGAGGAGATTACCACGCTCATACTGGCAGAGGCATAACCATCACCCTCGCCTCCGGCATAAGGGGCCTGGGCCAGAACGGAAATGGTACATGTATTAAAAAGCAAAAGCAGCAGCAGTCTATTCATTATTTTAATATTGGAAGGTTCTTACTCCGCGTCCGCCACCGGTGCTTCTGCGAATGACAGGTTTGAGGCCGCCATAAAAGCGGTCGGAAGTGGCCAGGTCGCGGAATTGTGGGCTAATGCCACTGAGCCATGCGCCTCCCCGGTGGCCGGCTCCATCACCTGCAGGTATCCAGCGGGCGGCATCGGCTTCTCCTGTAGGTGTCAGGTTTCCATCTCCGTGGATTCCTGTAAAGGTGAGGCCCTCAGCATTAACCGTTACGCAGATTTCCCAGAGGTTACCGCTCATTTCCATAATGCCGTAAAAGGAGGCTCCTGTCTGGCTGCGGCCGTTATTTCCCTGTGCAGCAAAACCACATCGAAGCGCTCCCTGCGGTCCGTCATATCCGTGGCTGGCGAGGCCGGTGGTGTCGTCTCCTTTTTCTGTTACGGTTTCAGTGGGAAGTCCGTCATTCACAATCGTGTTTCCATCGGTCACATAAGGCGTGCCCCATGCAAATTCCAGCGGCACGGGAAGTTCCGGCCCCCGGCAGGCTTTCTCAAATTCGGGTTCGGTCATGGGCCGCAAACCGCTCCAGTCAAGGTAAGCGCAGAGGTCAGCCCAACTCAGGAAATTGCAAGCGCGGTTTTGCCCGTCATCAGTGGCTGCAAAAGGCAGGGCAGGAGTGGCATTGCAGGTATACACGGCAGGTTTGCCGGGAGCTGTACCGGAAAGTTTTATGACGACCCCGTTGCGGCCCGGAGCAGAAGGATGCGCCAGGGCCAGCGTCCCTTCCGCAGCATCTGGTGAAATGGAAGTCCGCATCTCCTGTTGTGTATAAGTAAGCGTATTCAGGAAGTCTGCATATTGCTCCTGAGACAGTTCGTATTTCATGCAGTAAAAGCCATCAAAACCATTTGGATAGGCAGCAGGAATGTCTCCCGATATGGGATATTTACCTGAATGAGAGAGCTTGCCGGAACTGTTGCCCACGGAGATTGCTCCTGCCGAAGTGACCTCAAAAGCACCGGAATCTGCGCCCGCCCGGAAGCGGTTGAAGCTTTGCCCGTCTCCGAGCCAAAAGCTGCCTTGCGGAACGTACACCATTTCTATCGCAAACAGGCGGATTTCGTAGCTTCCAGACGGAAGCTCCTCCTGAAGTTGCAGCGTTAGTTCCAGCCATTCCAGGTTTCCGGCCCCTGCATTCTGCCGCCTGACGAATGCGCCCATTCCATCCTGCACCGGCACCACCATCATATCTGCATCTGATGCAGCAAATCCTGTGTCGTTGCTGAGATAGAGATGTTGCCAGATGCCAGCATCTTTCCGGAATTTGGCAAAAACCCAAACGGCATCATGGTTATTCGGGGCGGTAGCATCCAGGTTCCAGCTATTGTCCCATTTCAATGAGCAATGCAGTTTCGCATTTTCTGAAACAGATAAATCTTTTATCTGAATATTATTCCCAAACAATGAAAATTGAGATAAAAAAAATAATGAAAACAATAACAGGGAAATGTATTTCATTTTGAAGATTATCTGGACACGGAGATACTAGTAATGAGATTCTGCCGGGTTTACCATTAAATTTAAAACTTAATGACTTTTTTAATAGTTCTTTCGGTTTCAGAATTTATTTCTAAAAAATAAACCCCTTTTTTCAAATGGGAAATATCCAGTCGGGCCTCTGTTCCTGCAAACTGATGATCCAATAAATTCCTTCCATCAGCGGCATACAAGGTTACGTTTACCTCAGAAGGAATCTTTCCTGAAATTTCAATATTCAGGATATTAGAAGTTGGATTGGGGTAAATATTAAAATCAAAATCCGAATATCCTGCCACTCCGGTTGGCCCTTCAACCTCAATATAGCGGAATTTCTCAATGCTGTCCTTATCAAAAGGGGAGTATGCAACAAGCGTAACCGTGAAAAATCCACCTTTATCAAAAACCACATCAATGATTTCAGACAGGCTGTCGGTTCCGTTAACGTACTGAAAGGCGGCTGGGGTGATGATCCATCGGAAGGAATCGGGCGCAAAAGTATAAGTAGGTGTAAAGGTTACGGTATCGCTCGTATCAGGGTTCCTGTCTGTAGCGCTGAAGTTGAGGTTCAGCGGTTCCGCCACCACCCGGATGTACTGTTCCCGCTCCAAAGTGTCAGCGGCACCGGCAGATGATACAATTAACTGGATGGTAAATTTTCCTGTATCAGTAAAAACTATAAAAGGATTTTGTGAATTCTGCCCTGTACTCTTAACATATACAAACGAAGAAGGAGTTATGCTCCATTGGTAATGCACCGGGTCATGAATAGAAAGATCAATAAACATTACGGTGTCATAAACAAGCGGAGCGGTTTCGCTGGCCATAAATTCGGCTATTGGCTTAGTTCGGTATTCGGTTGCAATGGCTTGTGGAGATACGCCAATTTCCAATGAATCAATCAGGTTGCCGTTGATGTCGTATCGTCCTAAACTTCCATAGCTGAAGAAATCGGTATAGGTAGCGTAAAATTCATTGGCCAGAGTATCCATAGTCATGGCTTCAATGCCGGGCCTCTCCACAATATTTGTATCAATAATTGCCAGTGTGGAGATGTCAAAACTTCCAATACCCTGGCCGAAATTTGCATACAGCAACCCGTCTTTTATACCGGCACCCTTATCAGCGACAGGCAGGTTAGTGGTTGTGGACACGTTAGTCCCGAGGAGGTAACGGCCTATGCTTCCGGCTTCATTATTAACGGTGAAGAGCGTGTTATTTTGAATGAAAATTTGTCCGGCTCCTGCTCCGTTTTGTCCAAGAGAAATATTGCGCACGAACTTGCGGTTCGGCAAGTCAATGATCGCTATATATCCGATGCTGTCAGCGAATATTTGGAAAGGCGGAAACTGATCAATTGTTCCGGGAAGATTATGGGTTATATAAGCGGTGTCTCCCACAATGGCAATATCGCGGGCTTCATTGGTGATCTGTGGAATTGACCCGGCTGGTACAAAAGTGCCGGTATCCAGAATATCAACATAATCGCCCTGCGCTCCAAAACCCTTGAGAACGATCAGATAATCTTCATAACGCGCCATATCCACCACGCCCACACTTTGGAATACGCCAAGTTGCTGATAATGGTCCAGTTCATAGCGGAATACGAAGGAATCGGCATTCATATATACTTCCTGGCTGTCAACATACGCGAAATTGGTGTAGCTCCCGGGGACGGCAGCAAAGGTGAAATAACTTTGGTCAGCAGGATTATAGCGGCCAAATTCCACCTGGTTGCCAGGGGCGCCAAAGTTTCCCCCGTTTCCAATTAAAACCTGGTTAAGGACAGGGTTTTGAGCATCCACCTGTATTGCTCCTAACATGAGGGCGGAAAGAAATAAGAGCGCTGTTTTTTTCATCGTTGTAATTTTTTCTGTTCCAATGTTTAAAGTATTCATCTGTTTAGTTTTTCATTTTAATAATTAAATACAAAGTTGACTGGAATAACGCCTGCTTTAAAAGAATCCAGTACGCTACCGGTTTCCAGATAGCGAATTACCCATCCTTTAGAAATAAAGTCTCCGGCATCGGCAGCCGTAATTGTTTCTGATACCCGGTCGTATCCCAGGCTGTAAAAAGTACGGTTCACTAACGGCTGAAGATCCAGGTTCGTTCCGGAAACCGGATGGCTGTAAATTCCACTGCCGTAAAGAAAATACATCTCATCTCCCGCTTTATTCATCACCAGTTTGTCAGGATGAATTTTTTGAGAAGGAAATTCGAGATCAAGTTCAATGACATACGTCTGAGGATGCAACCGCAGCAGATGGCCGGGACTATCCTTATCAGGATCCATAAAATCATAGCGTCCACCGCACAGTATCCACAACTTTCCATCATTGTCAGTTACTGCACTTCGCGGATTTGGCTGGAGTTGTATGGTTTGCAGCACGGCATCAGTTTCCGGGTCAATCACAGTCATGGTGCTGTCATTGCCGAAGCCGCCTCCATTCAGCGCCAGGACGTGGTTGTTGTGCATCATTAAATAGTCTGTACCCGAACCGGCTGAAACGGATTTTTCCACCTGCATTGTTTCCAGATTTACCACCTGCACGCTGCCATTCATGCCGCCTGCTCCCCACTGGCTTATGTAGCCTTTGTCATTGCTAATGCCGAGGAAAACGCGTGGCAGCACCAGTCCATCAATTGCCCCTTCCGATTTGAAATCCTCCAGATTTACCACTTCTGCTTTGCCTGCATTGTTCACGACAATATAAGCCTTGTTGTGATGAATGGCCATGCTCTGTACCACATTGCCAAGCGGCCTTTGATTTACTTCGCTGAAAACGTTTACCCAGGTTTCACCTCGCTCTGTATTAAAATAGGTGATGGAGCCGGTTCCGCTTTGGAAAAGACCTTCATTGACCACAAATATTCCCTGCGGAAACTCCGCCTGTTCCACCGCAGGCGTCATATCATCTTTCTCCTTGCATGAGGCAAGAGCCAGAAATATTAAGAAGTATAAAAGAATGGTTTTCATGATCTGTTATTCAATTTAAGAGAAATGCCTGCTTCATAATTAATAAGCGGTACCGGCCGGAATTCCACAACTTGATAGTCTGCATTCCACAGATTGTTGATCCTGATATGAAATGTGGCCTGCGATGAAGGAAACCGGGCCGCATACTGAATGAGCAGTGTTCCTGTTTGGAAAGCCGGCAGCCAAGCTGAATTATCCTGCAAAGTGAAGCGGGAACCCACGTGATGGTGCCGGTATCGGAACTCCAGTTCTTTCCAGGCAATCCTGGCGGTGGCAGTGGCCTGGTGGATGGGGGTATAAATTAGTTGGTTTCCTCTGTTCTGCTCGTTGGCTGCTTCAGCCAGGGTGGAGCGGGTGCCGCTGTAACTGGCTGTAATCCTGAATTGCCAGGAGTCCCATTTCCGCTGCAGATGGGCCTCATTTTCAATCCCACGGGAAAAGACACGGTTCCGGTTCACGGGCTGCCAAATATTTCCCAGCGGATACCATTGTATGAGGTCCCGGGTAGAGATGGCAAAAGCCGTAACCCCCAGCCCGTATTGCCATAGTTTCGTTTCGTTTTTAATGTCAAAACCTGTTTCGCTGCTCCAGCCTCGTTCTGGCTTTAAATCCGGGTTTCCATGCGCCTGGCTTTCCTGCCAGTAGAGATCATTAAAAGTAGGCAGCCGGTAAATTCTGCTGCCATTTCCTCTAAGCACTATTTTTCTTTTGAGAACGTGAAACTCAAAGCCCACTGCCGGGATCATAGGCGCGAATTCATTTTCGATCAATTCCTGGCGGAGACTCACCGATCCTGTTGCGGTGCTTTTTTTATTGGATTTAGAATAGGAAGCAAACAGTGCGGTGGTATTTCTTTTTTGTTCTGCATTCTTAATTTTCAGGCTGGAGGCGGTGGTGTAGGTGTTGTTAAGGCCCAGGTTAAGCCGGGAGAATTTCGGCAATCTGAGCTTAGCTTCAGCTTCTGAAACGATGGAATGCGAGCGGGTAACGGATGAAAGCGAAATGGAGCTGTCAGCATATTGCAGCCAATCATGGAGCCATGCCGTCCGGATGCTCAGGTCAGCAGCCTTTCCCTTTCGCTGCCATTGCAAACCCGTGCGCAGCGATTCGTCCTGCTGGCGGGCAGTGCTGAATGCTGTGGTGAGCGTGGGCGGAATTTGCCGGTCGTTGAATTGCCACCATCCAAAGAATGACAGGGCCTGCCTGGAGCCTAACCTCATGCTGCTTTGCTGGAGCAGCCCATACTGCCTGATGGCCGCATTTTCCTGGCGTTCCACCGGGTTGCCGGCAATTGTGGAATTACGGTAACGATAATCATTATCAGATGAATGCCTGAAGATACGGGTGGTAGTGCTCCAGCGCTTATTACTGAAGCTGATTTTTGCGCCCTGCTGCATTTTTCCAAAACTACCCGTACCGCTATTGAGGGATATGGTCAGGCCTTTATTGAACTTGCTTTCGCTGGCCATCAGGATGCTTCCGCCAATGGCACCGCTACCCCACATGGCCCCTGCACCACCCTGCTGAATTTCCAGGTTATCAATGAAAAAAGCCGGGATCAGGCTGAGTTCAAGCTGCCCGTTTAGCGGACTTTGTAGGTTGAACCCGTTCCAAAGTATAGCAGTATGATTTGCGGCCATTCCGCGGAGCGAGGTATTTACCAATCCTCCGGGGCTGTATGTTTTCAGGAATAAATGGCTGCTGCCATCCAGCATTTCTGCAAGCGAGTTTTGCCGGTTCAGTTTTATCCAGTTGCTGTCAATGGTTTGTGAGCTTCTGCCGATTATAAAGCTCTGAGCACGGGGTTCCACGATTACGGCTTCTTTCAGCTTTACGGTGTCCGGCAGGTGCTGCGCCACACAGGAAGCAGCAAAGCACATAAGGATGAAAAGAATACAGTAACCGCGCATGGTTTTTAATTTAAAATTAAAACCGAAACACGGAATAATGCGGAAATGAATGGAGCAGCGCAGGCTGGAGTTCATTTCTTCGCTTTTATCCCGAAAGCTTCGAATGTTGTGAGAGGCAGGTCTTCTGACTTACCCATTGCTGCCTGTCTTCCCATCCGGCTAAGGCCAGGACAGTGACATAAAAGGAGCAGCAATATTAATGGGCTTACAGCAGCGGGAACTGTTCCCGATTTTCACGGGATTCCCTTTTCATCTCCATTTTCGGGAGAACCTCTGACAAGAGGACAAATGTAAAAATTTTTAGAATCAGAATTCCCCGAATTTCTAAAAATGTAGGAAAAATACTATTCCTTAAATATGGATTTTAAATGCCAATCAGCATCCTTGCGGGGTCTTCAAGGTATTCTTTTACGCGCAAAAGGAAGCTGACGGATTCGCGGCCATCAATCACCCGGTGGTCGTAGCTCAGGGCCACGAACATCACGGGGCGGATCTTTATTTCGCCATTTATTACCACCGCCCGCTCAACGATATTGTGCATTCCAAGAATGGCGCTTTGAGGCGGGTTGAGGATGGGAGTGGAGAGCATTGATCCGAAAATCCCTCCATTGGTGATGGTAAAAGTGCCGCCCTGCATTTCATCAATACCAAGTTTATTGTCGCGGGCTCGCACCGCCTTGTCAATGATCTGTTGCTCAATCTCTGCCATACTCATGCTTTCAGTATTGCGTACAACGGGCACCACCAGGCCCCGTTCAGTTGAGACAGCGATTCCCATATCCACATAGTCGTGGTATTCCAGTTCTTCGCCATCAAGTGAGGCATTCACCTTCGGAAATTCTTCTATGGCCAGGCAAACGGCTTTGGCGAAAAAACTCATGAAGCCGAGCCCCACCTCATGTTTTTCCTTGAATTTGTCCTTGAACTTTTTACGGAGTTCCATTATGTTGCCCATGTCCACTTCATTAAAAGTGGTGAGCATCGCGGTTTGGTTTTTTGCCTCTACCAGCCGCTTGGCAATGGTTTTTCGCAAAGTGGAGAGTTTCTCCCGATGGGTATTGCGTTCTTCGGGCCGGCTTTTCTCCGCTTTTGCAGGTTTCGATTCTTTTTTGCTGTCCGGAGCTTTTTCTGTTGCTGAGTCCGGTTTTTCAGCTTTTTGATCGCTCTTTTCTTTTTTGGCTTCAGCATTTTCCGCGTCCTCTTTAGTGATGCGGCCATCTTTGCCGGAGCCATTCACATCTTCCGGTGAAATTCCTTTTTCGCGCAAAATTTTAGCTGCGGCAGGAGAAGCATGTCCTGAAGCGTAAGGTGTTTCTTTTTGCTGTTCTTTCTTCTCTGCTTTATCTGCGGCAGGTGTATCCTCTTTATCTGCGGTGCTTTTGTCCTTCTTCTGCTTTTCTTTCTCCGCGCCCCCTTCTCCCGGCTGAATATCGGCTATCACGGTCCCGATATTCACAGTCTCACCTTCTGATGATTTGATCTTCAGTATTCCTTCCACTTCAGCATTCACCTCGAATGAGGCTTTGTCCGATTCTATTTCAGCTATCGCTTCGTCCATTTCCACAAAATCACCGTCTTCTTTCAGCCATTTTGAAATGGTTACTTCGGTGATAGATTCACCAACGTTAGGAATTTTTATTTCAGCCATTTTAAATATGTTGCCTTTTGAATTTAATTTGAGAGTAAAAATGATTACAACTACCGGAACAGATGGTTCTTAGCCGGTGGAAAGAATCCTTGCCGGCTTTATTCTATTGTCATTGCCTGCGAAACAATCTCATTCTGCTCGCGCTGGTGAACTTTATTATAGCCTGTAGCCGGAGAGGCGCTTTTCTTTCTGGAAATACATTTCAGTTTCACCGGCAGTTCAAGGCTGTTAATAAAATACCATGGACCCAGATTTTTGGGTTCTTCCTGTACCCAGACAAATTCCGCCTTTGAATATTTTGAATAGATCTTTTCCAGTCCTGTTTCCGGCCAGGGGTAAGGTTGTTCAATCCTCACAATGGCAATATTCTTAATTTTCTTCTCTTCCTTTCTTGCCAGTAAATCATAATATACTTTGCCAGAGCAGAGCAACACGCGCTTTGCAGTTTTAGGGGCATCCGCATCATCAATAACCTCCATGAAACGACCGTGGGTAAAATCCTTGACTGGCGAGACAACCCGCTCGTGGCGCAGCAGAGATTTGGGCGTAAACACTACAAGAGGTTTACGGAATGGCCAGGCCAGTTGCCGCCTCAGCAGGTGGAAAAAATTTGCCGGTGTGGTACAATTGGCAATGATCATATTGTACTCGGCAGCCAATTGCAGAAATCGCTCAAGCCTGGCATTGCTGTGTTCCGGGCCCTGGCCTTCGTAGCCGTGCGGGAGGAACAGCGTGAGGCCGGTCATTTTCTGCCATTTGCTTTCGCCCGACACAATGTATTGGTCAATGGCTACCTGAGCTCCATTGGAGAAATCGCCAAATTGCGCTTCCCAGATTGTGAGGGTATTTGGGCTGCTTAATGAGTAGCCATATTCAAAACCCAGCACAGCATATTCTGAGAGCAATGAATTG
>JBBDIG010000031.1 GCA_040880525.1 Bacteroidia bacterium | reverse complement strand
CCAAAACGAATTAAATCAGCACTTTAGAATTGCGATCTAAAAGCCTATACCTATATTGTTTATTCAATTACTTTTTAGTTTAATATTTAAAAATAATTTAAAATTTTAAGAGCTATTTCTGTCTTTTTATTTTAAGTAATTAAAATTTCATTTTTAAACTAAAACCAGAATTGCCGGGAAATCAGGCTTCTTTCGTCCCGTTCCTTCAGTTCCATCAAAAGTGCATCAAAATTGTAAAGGCACGTCTCTTTACAAAACCTATGAAAATCTTAGCCGCTGTTCTGTCATTCATTTTCATTTCTGCTTCTTCTTACAGCCAGGAGGTTGCAGAAGTTACCTTTCCGGAATTTGAGAAGCAATACCTGCTACCGGCCCATGATACGCTCTATGTGCTGAATTTCTGGGCCACCTGGTGCGCGCCATGCGTAAAAGAACTACCTGAATTTGAAAAAGTTACCACGGAAATGCAGGATCAGAAGGTTCGTGTGGTGCTGGTAAGCCTCGATTTTCCCGGCCAGATTGAAAGCCGTATCGAGCCATTTATCAAGAAACATAACCTCAATTCACGCGTAATATTCCTGAATGCTCCGGGCGAAAATGAGTGGATTCCCAAAGTTAGCGAAAGCTGGGACGGAACTATTCCTGCCACACTATTTGTAATGCCGGACGGCTCCAGGGAATTCGTATCCGGTTCCATGACGTACGATAAAATCAATTCAATAATTCAATCAAAAATCAAATAACAATGAAGAATTTATTATTACTCCTTCCCCTGTTCCTGTTTGCTTTTGCTCCGGCCGGAGAAACCGGCTACAAGGTAGGTGATAAAGCAGAAGATTTTAATCTGCCCGGAGTCGATGGCAAAATGGTTTCAATGGCAAGTATGAACGAGGCTAAAGGCTACATCGTCATTTTCAGTTGCAATACCTGCCCTTACGTGGTAGCAAGTGAAGACCGGATGGTTACGCTCCACAACAAATATGCACCACAAGGATTTCCGGTGATCGCCATAAATCCGAACGACACGAAAATAAAGCCTGAAGATGACATGAAGCACATGAAAGCCCGTGCGAAAGAAAAGGGTTTTACATTTCCCTACCTTCGGGATGATACACAGGAAGTTACCCGCAGATTTGGCGCCACCCGCACACCGCATGTATATCTGCTGGAGAAAGAAGATGACGGCCTGTACGTACGCTATATTGGGGCAATTGACGACAACACCCGCGATGCCAATGCTGTAAAAGAGCATTATCTGGAAGATGCCATTGCTGCCGTGCAAAATGGCGAAAAGCCGCAACCTGACTATACCCGCGCCATTGGCTGCACTATCAAATGGGCTGGCGGAGAATAATCTCTGAATTAGAATAAGGAAAGCGCATGGAAATTTTCATGCGCTTTTTTTTTGGTTCAACCATTTTTTCATGCTTTATGAAATTTATCGTCCAGCCACTTTTTCAGGATTTGCGATAATGTAATCTGATATTTTTCCATTTTAAATTATCCAAATAACTTTTGAAATCACAAGAACATTTTTGACCTTGAGATTGGGTTCGTCATAATTGCCGCTCCGGCTACATAGCATTTCTTCTGGCAGGCTGATTTTCCGAACCACAGACCATTTTCTTTATAAGGCTGGCAACAGACAAGACCCTCCTCCATTCCTGGCTGGGAATCATTAATTTAGTGGCTCAATAAAAAATGAAGAAAATGGTAGTTCCGGCAGCATTAACGAGAGAAGCACCAATTGACCTCGAAAATCACTTTGCCAGGTTCAGGCGCCATATAGTGGGAGTGGACCAGGAGTTTGATACCCCCTACGGCCGCAAGAAATTACTGTATTCTGACTGGACAGCTAGCGGACGGCTCTACAGGCCGATTGAACAGAGGATAGCTGAGGATATGGGCGCTTTCGTGGCCAACACCCACACAGAAACCAACGTGACCGGCACTGCCATGACAAAGGCCTATCATGAAGCTCAGCATATTATTAAACAACATGTGGGGGCAAGGGAGGAGGATGTGATCATTTCATCAAATGCCGGGATGACGGGCGTGGTAAACAAATTTCAGCGCATACTGGGACTGAAGATCAGCGAAAAATTGAAGCCTTACCTGAGCCTTCCGGAAGTGGAACAGCCCGTGATTTTTATCAGCCACATGGAGCACCACAGTAACCACACCTCCTGGCTTGAGACCCTGGCAAAGGTGGAGATTATCCAACCTGATAATGACGGCCTGATGGACCTGGACCACCTGTCGAAAATGCTGGAAAAGCACCGCAGCCGCAAGCGCAAAATTGCCGCAATAACCGGATGTTCAAACGTTACAGGGATTCTGACCCACTACCACGAAGTGGCGGAAATGATGCACAGGAACAGTGGCCTCTGCTTCGTGGACTTTGCCTGCTCTGCCCCGTATGTGGATATTAATATGCGGCCTCCAAATCCGCTACGGCACCTGGACGCAATCTACTTCTCTCCTCACAAATTCCTGGGCGGGCCGGGCAGCACCGGTATCCTCATCTTCGACCCGAAGCTTTATTCCAACAAAATCCCTGACCATCCTGGCGGAGGGACAGTGGAATGGACAAATCCCTGGGGCGAACACAAATTCGTGGACAACATTGAGGCGCGGGAAGATGGGGGTACGCCTCCTTTTCTTCAGACCATAAAGGCCGCCCTTTCCATTAAGCTGAAAGAGGAGATGCGCCCTGATCTGATGCTACAGCAGGAAAAATACTTGATTGACATAATATGGAAAGGCCTATCCAAAATACCTAACCTGCATCTCCTTGCGGATAATGTGAAGGAACGCCTCGGTGTCTTTTCATTTTATATAGAAAATGTCCATTATAATCTGGTGGTCAAGATGCTGAACGACCGCCACGGCATTCAATCACGGGGCGGCTGCTCCTGTGCCGGAACTTATGGACATTATCTCCTTGAGGTTTCTCATGAACAATCCAAAAGCATAACCAACAAGATTGACAAGGGCAATTTTTCAACAAAGCCCGGCTGGGTCAGAATATCAATTCATCCTACTATGACGGCCAATGAAATTCACACCATTGTAAACGCCATTGAAGATTTGGCCTTGCACCACCAGGATTACGCCCGGGATTACCGTTACAATACTGAAACCAATGAGTTTAAACATGTCTCCTTTCCAGGGACCATGAATAACATTGTGAAGAATTGGTTTGAGAATTTAAACCATTAAAATAATACTGCTTTAAAAAAAGTCGAATTTATATTTTAAAAATTCGAACTTATTTTTCTATGTATCCGATTCAGACTCCCCTTTCTTTTATTAAAATATCCGGAAATTTTATGCTATAGAAACAAATAGCGCTACGATTCACCTCCCACCACCACCGTCCAGGGGCGCACATTCCATTCTCTGATCAGGCCATTTTTTACATAGGGATCATTCTGAGCAAATTTTTCTGCACTGTCAGGGCTGTCTCCTTTAAAGATGAGGACGGCACCATCAGGTGGTTCAGCCAGGGCACCGGCCATTATAAGATCGCCCTTTTCATAAGCCTCACCGGCTAATTTTAAATGTTCGCTACGGAAAGCTCCACGTCTTTCCATATAATCGTCCATGGTCTTGTAAAATAAAATGAAATACATCTGCTTTTATGTTTAAAATGTTTTGTAAAAATAAATTGTGAATTGCAATTAAAAAGTAAATTATTGCTTTCCCGTTTCCAATTCCACTTCTGCAATGATGCTGCATGGTGCGCCATCACATTCTTCAAATAAGAATGGTGAAATTATCAAGTTCCGGAACTTGGTCTGCTCTGATACATTGCGCAAATCCATGTCCTCTACAATCAGGATTTCGCGGCCAAGATATTCAAGGTGTGCCTGCCGTCCTGTTTCGCGGTGTTGAAAAGCATTCATGGAAATTGAATCAAATCCAAAAAAGCGAAGAGCAGGAAAAAGTTCTCTGAAAAATGCAGCGGTATCAGGATGCATTCCTGCATTGTCTTCCCAATATTGGCGCTCATCTCGTTTATAGCAGAGGCCGGTTTTTACCATCAGGAACTCCAGCTTAGCATCGGGCGTCAGGTGTTTTACTTTATCCATTTTAATTACCCCGGAATCCTGATCAATTTCCACCACTTTCGCATTATGGCATACAAAAAATTCAGCGGGATACTCCTCCCCCTTTTTCCCTCCATTTATAAAATGGTAAGGAAAGTCCAAATGGGTTCCCATGTGGCTGTCAATCTTCAGAAAGGTTTTGTTAGCCGTATCACCTTTAGAAATGGAATTTATCCGCTCCAACTCCAGATGAACGTAATTTCCATATACCGGGATGTTTTCGTGCAACAAGTATGAGAGCCGTTCGAAACTGCGCATTTTCCTGATTTTAAAATTATCAATTTAATTACCCGCAAAAATGAAGTTTTTTTAGTTTTAAATTCAGATCACTCATCGCACATAAAGAAGCCGGTTTGCTGGTGCTGCATATTCAGCCGCCTTACCTTTGCCCGCCAAAAGAAAACAGGAAATGAGAGCGATTGAATTACAGGCTGTAAATACCCCGTTAAAATTGGTGGAGAAACAAAAACCGGAAGCCGGAAAGGGAGATGTGGTGGTGAAATTAAAAGCTGCTGCGCTCAACCACCGGGACGTATATATTCAGCAGGGACTTTATCCTAACCTGAAATTTCCAGTAACACCGGGATCTGACGGAGCCGGAGTGGTGGATGAAACAGGTGAAGGCGTGGAAGAATCATGGCTCGGAAAGGACGTGATCATCAATACCATGATAGGTTGGGGAGAAAATGAAAACGCACCTGCGCCTGACTATCAAATTGTGGGAATGCCGGAGGATGGTACCCTTGCTGAATATATTCGTGTACCTGCTGCTAATCTGTATCCCAAACCCCCTCATCTGAATTTTGAGCAGGCGGCAGCTTTGCCGTTAGGTGGCCTTACAGCATTTCGCGCAACGGTTGTTCGTCCTCAATTGAAGACGGGCGAAAAGGTGCTGGTAACGGGAGCCGGTGGCGGAGTGGCGCAATTTGCCGTGCAGTTTGCAGCCGCGCTGGGATGTGAGGTTTGGGTAACGTCAGGTTCAGACAGCAAAATTGCGAAGGCGGTGGAAGCCGGTGTAGAGGGAGGCGCCAACTATACGAACCCTCACTGGACAAAGGAGCTGCAAAAAAATGCGGGGGTCTTTGATGTGATCGTAGACGGTGCAGCAGGAGAAGGATTCAATGAACTGCTGAAACTGGTATCTCCGGGCGGGCGGATCTGCATGTATGGCGGCACCAGGGGCAAGATCAATGGCTTGTTGCCTGCCCGCATTTTTTGGAAGCAGATCACTATTCTTGGCTCCTCAATGGGCTCTGACGCTGACTTTGAAGCAATGCTGAAATTGGTTAATGAGAAACAGATCATTCCTGTGATAGATAAAGTCTATCCGCTGGAAAATACTGCCGAAGCCTTTGAACGAATGGAGAAAGGCCATCAAATGGGAAAGATCGTTATCCGATTGTGATGCCGTCTGATATTTCCTCAGGTGAAAGCCCTTCCTTTCTTGCTTTATTTGAATAAGGATAAAAGCCGTTGGGCCACCACCTGATCAGCCGGGAAAGTAAAATTATCCGGAATCAGTTCAGAAAGCGGAAGCCACTCTTGTCTCAGTTCATTGATGAGATGCTTATAGTTTGTGCGGTTTCCATCCCTTAGTTGCACCTGGCCGCTCTCAGCCAGTGAAACGAAATAGTACACCCCGATCACCTGTTCCGCTGGTTCAAAATGGTTTTGCACAAAAAAATCTGTGGTATAAAAATGATCCCCGACTTCAATAGCCAAACCCGCTTCTTCAAGAAACTCACGCTTCAGGCATTGAATCGTGCTTTCGCCAAATTCCAGCCCGCCACCCGGAAATTTTGTCACCTTCTTGCTGCCAATCTGTTCATGGCTGATTAAAATCTGTTTATTCGCCAGCATCAGGATACCATAAACACGAACCATGAACCGGGAGGGTTTCATATGTCTTATTCCTTTTATATATAATACTGTTGTGCCAGCCGAATTGCTAATTTTGAAGCACTCTTATGACAATACAATTCATGAACAGTTGCTGGAAGCGCCTGCCCACGAGGGATGAGGTGCTGGACCGCGCCTATTTTTTCCTACAGGCCCTGGCCAACAAAGATCCTGAAAAGGCCTCTGAATATATAGTAACGACCTCTTTGACGGACTTGCGGGAGGAAATGAATAAAAGCCTTCAACAATTTGTACTGCTGAATTTTGAGGACGAAGACATGCCTTCTCCGGATGCCGATCTCTCGCTAGAAATCACTGATCCTTTTGACGTGGAAGAGGAATTGTTATTCCCGGAGTTTACCGGTAACAGCTTTGAGGTTCAGTTAGGTGAGGTACTATCCCTGAGGCTGTGTCTTCATGGAATCTCAACTGAAGTACGAATACATTTTGTGCTCGCAGAATCTGACCGGCTCTATATGCTTAAAGTGCAGTCAGTATCCACTTCCTAACCTTATGGCAGTCAAATCCATTTGGCACAATAACTGAACCTGCCGGAGCGGATTCCAACAAGCCGAAAATGCTGAATCATCGCATTTATCTTAGTTTTGCGGCATTTCTTTTTCACAACCCTACTGAATGACAGAATCTCCTAATCTTAAATCGGCTACCTTACTTCTTGACGTGGTAATACATGCCATGCAGGAGAAGCAAGCCAAAGAAATATCCTCGCTCGATCTTCGTAAACTGCCCACCTCCCCTGCTGATTTCTTCGTGATATGCCATGCAGATAATGACCGCCAGGTAGAAGCCATTGCCCGCTCAGTGGACGAGGAAACTCGCGCTAAACTTGGTGAACGCCCCTGGCATTTGGAAGGTATGGATAATAAATGCTGGGTGCTGATGGATTATGTTGATATCGTGGTACATATTTTCCAGAAAGAACAACGAAAGTTCTATAATATTGAAGGCCTGTGGGCTGATGCTGAAACCACTACCCACGAAGATTGATTTTTTCACTTTTATACATTGACCAATGAGTACTGAAAATAAAGTTCCTAAACCAAAATCTTCAAAAGATCCAGGTGGTGGTAATAAGAAACCAAAATTTAGTTTTTACTGGATTTACCTTGTCATCGCGGTAGTATTCCTCGCTATCAATTTTTTCCCAACCAATTTTGCAAAAGACATAAACTGGGTTGAGGTTAAAAAGATGCTGGCGGATGGGGACATCAAGCAGTTCAAAGTAGTGAACAATGAACTTGTAGAAGTTTTCCTGACCGAACGGGCGCTGGCTGAAGAAAAATACAAAGACGTAAAAGAAGCTCCGATCCTTGGCGGAAAGGAAGGCCCTCAGTTCCAGTTTTATATTGGAGATAAAGAAAATTTCCAGGAGCAGGTATCCGAAGCGCGGGATGAATATAACATCGCTGATGAGATCCCGATAATATACGAACCTCGCCAGGAATGGGGCCGCGAAATATTCAGTTGGCTTATTCCTATCGGTATTATGGTGCTGATCTGGATATTTATAATGAGGCGCCTCAGCGGTGGCGGAGCCGGTGGACAGCTTTTCAATATTGGTAAAAGCAAAGCCACACTGTTTGACAAAGACACCAAAGTTTCTGTAACATTTAAAGATGTGGCCGGCCTTGAAGAAGCCAAACTGGAAGTAATGGAGGTCGTAGACTTTCTGAAGAATCCTACCAAATACACAAAACTTGGAGGTAAAATACCCAAAGGCGTGCTGCTCGTAGGCCCTCCCGGAACCGGCAAAACGTTGCTGGCCAAAGCGGTGGCCGGTGAGGCAAGCGTTCCATTTTTCAGCCTCTCAGGATCCGATTTTGTAGAGATGTTCGTAGGCGTAGGTGCTTCGCGCGTTCGTGATCTTTTTAAGCAGGCAAAAGAAAAAGCTCCCTGCATTATTTTTATTGATGAAATTGATGCCATCGGCAGGGCCAGGGGAAGGAACCTGGTGCAGGGATCAAATGATGAGCGGGAAAATACGCTGAACCAACTTCTCACGGAGATGGATGGCTTCAGCACCAACTCCGGTGTAATCCTGATGGCCGCAACCAACCGGCCGGATGTGTTGGATACCGCCCTCCTCAGGCCGGGACGATTCGACAGGCAGATATCTATTGACAAACCGGACATTGTAGGCCGCGAGCAAATCTTTAAGGTTCACCTGCTGCCATTGAAACTGGCCAAAGACGTGGAACCGAAAAAGCTGGCGGCACAAACCCCTGGTTTTGCAGGAGCCGAAATTGCCAACGTCTGTAACGAAGCAGCCCTGATTGCTGCCCGGAAAGGAAATACCGAAGTTCACATGCAGGACTTCCATGATGCGATTGACCGCGTAATTGGAGGACTCGAGAAAAAGAATAAGATCATTTCTCCTGAAGAAAAAGGCATTGTGGCGTATCATGAGGCTGGCCATGCTGTAGTGGGCTGGTTTCTCGAACACGCCAGTCCCCTGTTGAAGGTATCAATCGTGCCTCGTGGTGTAGCAGCACTTGGATACGCCCAGTACCTGCCCAAAGAACAATACCTCTACACGAAAGAGCAACTGCTGGATACCATCTGCATGACGCTAGGTGGAAGAGTTGCCGAAGACATTATTTTCGAGAGTATTTCTACAGGAGCACAAAATGATCTGGAGCGCATTACCAAATTATCCTACAATATGATCACGGTATTCGGAATGAATGCCAAGATCGGTAATGTCTCCTACAATGATCCGCAGGGCGAATATGGTATGGTGAAACCTTTTAGCGAAAAAACGGCTGAGATGATTGATGAGGAGATGCGCCTGTTCATTGAGGCGGCATACATAAGAACAAAGGAGCTCCTGCTTAGCAAAAAATCAGAACTGGAAAAGGTGGCAAAAGCCCTCCTGGAAAAGGAGATCATTTTTCAGAATGATCTGGAAGCCTTGCTGGGTCCCCGTCCGTATGAAAATAAAAATAACATCTACCATGACTTCTTCAATCTAAAAGAAGAAAATTCGGAAAGTAACGGAACCGAAACTGCAGATGATGGAAAGAATCCTGAGATTGAAAAGGAAGAGGAAGTGAAGTCCACTTCTGTGAACGGGCACGGGAATCCTGCAGCCAACCTAGAGCCTGAGACTAAACCCAGCGGCACCGGACATCCTACACAGAAGTCATAGTGTATCATTAGGCCTTAGCAAGAAATCCATGCACGAGCAGCAGATCACAGCCAGAGAGCGGGTGCTGAAAAAGGTGAGAAAAGCACTTATACAAAAGGATGCGGAAAGCACGCTGCCGCCACCACAAACAGATCTGGATAAAGATGTATTTGTAAAACAGGGAGAAGACCTGGCCATCGTCTTTGCGCAGGAATTCATCACCAACAACGGCCATTTTGAATTTTGTGAGGATGAGGAAGCGTTTCTTTTTCATTTCAAACAAATTATTCAGAAGTCATGGAAAAACATTGTTTGCTATGAACCCGAACTTGGGGGTTTACTAAAACAGGGAGGAATTCCATTCTCAGATATTAATCCGGACATGGCAACCCTCGAAGTGGGCGTAACCGGCTGCGATGCCCTTGTGGCGCGGACAGGATCAGTCATTGTTACTGCGCGCAAAAACCACAGCCGCATGATCAGCGTTTTTCCGGGAGTTCATGTTGTAGTTGCCTATATGCACCAGCTTGACTATGATCTTAAAGATTCATTTGCAAGGCTGAAGAAAATATACGAGGGAGCGCTGCCATCTATGACCTCCATAATTTCCGGGCCCAGCCGGACTGCGGATATTGAGAAAACTCTGGTGCTGGGAGCTCACGGCCCCAAAGAATTGTATGTATTCCTAATTGATGAGCAATAACCATTGCTGCCCGGTAAAAAAATATACTTCGCCTCTGATTTTCATCTTGGCATTCCTGATCATGCCTCAAGCCTTGAGCGGGAGCGGAAATTGGTTCATTGGCTGACGCAAATTGAAAAGGATGTTGAAGAGCTGTTCTTGCTGGGCGACCTGTTCGACTTCTGGTTCGAATACTCGCAAGTAGTTCCCAAAGGTTTTATCCGGCTGCAGGGCAAATTGGCAGAATTAGCGGATAAAGGCATTCCCATCCACATTTTTACAGGCAATCACGATTTATGGATGAAGGATTATTTCGAGCAGGAACAGATCGGTAAGATATACCGGAAGCATTTGATCAGAAGCTTTAATGGCAAACAGTTCTATCTCGCCCACGGAGATGGCCTGGGGCCGGGCGACCGCTCTTTTAAGCTGATGAAAAAGGTTTTCCTGAATCCGCTATGCCGCAGGATGTTCAGTTGGCTACACCCCGGATTTGGCATTAATCTCGCCCATTTTTTCAGCCACAAAAGCCGCAGATCAACAGGAAGCAGTGACGGCATTTTCCTGGGTGAGGATAAAGAATTTCTGGTGCTGCACGCCAGGGAAGTGCTAAAAACGGAACCTATTGATTATTTCATTTTCGGACACCGGCACTATCCTGTGCATCTGCATCTCAACAGAAGCGAATTCATAAACCTGGGAGACTGGATCACGCATTTTACTTATGCAGTTTTTGATGGCGAAACGCTCGAATTAAAGCATTATGAAGATTAAACTTATTCTTTTGATCATGCTCCTGGCGACTGCACAGCTCGTGGCACAAAACAAGTTGAAGCCGGTTTTTACAAACCCTGACTTCCGGGGCAAGCTTTATCTTGACCATCTCGGAAATCTTTATACAGTAGAGGGCAATAACGTCATTTCAAAGTATGATCAGAATCTGAATAAACTCTATTCGGTTACTGAAAAACTCCAGGGTGAACTCACACTCATGGACGTGAGCAATCCCTTCAGGATCTATCTGTATTTCGAAGATCAGAACGTAGTGCTGATCAATGACAATGAAATGAAGAACATAGGCCGGTTCGACCTCGCTTCCAAAGGATTCAGATTCGTTCCGGTGATTTGCCGTGCCTCCAACAACGGACTTTGGCTATATGACGAACAGGAGCAAAAGCTCAAAAGACTGGATAATACGTTGAGGAAAACCATCGAGAGCAACAATCTCTTTTTCTATACGGATGAAGATGTAAACCCTAACTATATGGTGGAAGATGAGGATTTTCTTTACCTGAATAATCCTCAACAGGGAATCATGATATTTGATCTGTTCGGGAAGTACTACAAAACAATCGCTGTCCCAAATCTGGATTTTTTCCAGGTATTAGAAAATAAAATTTTGTACATCAGGAATAACAGCGCCTATGTTTATGACCTGCAAACGCTGGAAGAAAACCCGCTAAATTTGCCGTTAAATATTCCTGATCCAAAACAGGTACTCGCTGGCAATAAGCGGTATTATATTCTATCAAGAGACGGCCTTAGCGTCTACTCCTATTAAAAATGGGATTTACCTTTAAATCAAAAGCTTATGGATCTTCAAAATAAACTTGAACATATAAAACAGCGCTGGGAAGATGTCGCAGAGCAACTAACCGATCCGGGAATTCTCAGCGATATGAAGCGCTACACGAGCCTGAACAAGGAGTATAGCGAACTCACTGAAATTGTAGGGAAATACCGTGAGTATAAAAACCTCCTGAGCAATATCGAAACGAATAAGAAAATCCTGCATCAGGAAAAGGATGAGGAAATGCGGGAAATGGCGAAGCTGGACCTGGAAGAGCTGGAAGAAAAGTTGGAACAGGTGGAGACGCAGATAAAGGTTATGCTCGTTCCCAAGGAGCCGGAAGACGAGAAAAATGCGATTATGGAAATCAGGGCCGGGACAGGCGGAGATGAGGCTTCAATATTTGCCGGTGATCTCTTCAGGATGTATGAGAAATATTGTGAAGGCCAGGGCTGGAAAACCGAACTTATTGATTTTAATGAAGGAACTGCCGGAGGTTTTAAGGAGATTGTGCTCAATGTCTATGGTAAGAATGTATACGGACAGTTGAAGTATGAGAGCGGTGTCCATCGTGTGCAGCGAGTGCCGCAGACTGAAACGCAGGGGCGCGTTCACACCTCCGCAGCTTCTGTGGTGGTGCTTCCTGAAGCAGAAGATTTCGATATTGAACTGAAGGAATCGGATATTCGGAAGGACACCTTTTGCTCATCAGGGCCGGGTGGACAATCCGTGAATACCACTTACAGCGCTATCCGTCTTACGCATATTCCAACGGGTATAGTGGCCACCTGCCAGGACGAAAAAAGCCAGATAAAAAACCTGGACAAGGCAATGAAGGTCCTTCGCTCACGGATCTATGAAATGGAATTGCAAAAACGCATGGAAGAAGAATCGAAAAAACGGAAAACTATGGTGAGCACTGGTGACCGTTCAGCCAAGATCAGGACTTACAACTATCCCCAGGGCAGGGTAACAGATCACCGCATCGGGCTTACGCTTTATAATTTAGATAATGTGATGAATGGTGATGTTTTCCCGCTCATTGATGCCCTGCAGGTAGCTGAAAATGCTGAAAAGCTGAAGGAAGGGAGTTTATTTGAAGCTTAAAGCTGACTGATAAAATCTTTCCGAATCGAACATAAGGCCGGGAAAACGATTTTTATTGCTAAAAAAGATAATCTCATAATTCTTACATTTTTTGAATTCTTTGAGACATTTTGCAACAAATAATCGTTGTTGTTCTTAGATTCAAAAACGAGGAATTCAGTTTTTCTCAATACAGATATAAACAGATGAATACCTGATGTCTCTGCAGGAAAAAGATATAGAAATAATTGATGCCTACCTGGAAGGGAGGCTTTGTGCAGAAGAGCGGTTTTATATTGAAGAGAAGATCGCTTATGATGCTGAGTTTGCCACAGAAGTACGGGAATACCGCGCGGTAGTAAATGGTATTAAGGAATTGAGTCGCGTCCATACCGTTACTGGCGGCCCGCCTTTAAGACATCAAAATGCCGGATCCCCGAAAAGAAACCAACTCTTCTCCCTTATTGCGAAATCCGCCATTGTGCTGCTGGTATTCTCCATACCCATTATTTTGTTGCTTACGCGCACCACCGGAACCGAGGCCATCTTTAACCGCCACTTTAATCCTTATCTCCCAGAGGTAAAGCACGAAGATCCGGAAGATCAAAAAAGCTTTAAGGCTAAAGGAATGGATAATTATACACGGGGAAATTTTGAACAGGCTTCTCTTTATTTTGATGCGCATCTGCTGGATAATCCTGATGACGATCAAACAGCTTTGCTAAATGGAATCAGCTACCTGGCCACCTATAAGAGCAGTAAAAGCGAAATACTTTTGCAACCATTAACTCAGGATCCTGATAGCAGCTTCCGTGCGGACGCGTTTTTCTTTTTAGGACTCGCCAGTCTTCAGCGCAATGAACTCCCCCAAGCCCGTGATGTGTTTGCTCATTTGTCCGCCATGGAATCTCATTATAAAGATCAGGCTGCCCTTATTCTGAAGGAAATAGAGATCGTCATGCAGCAGCAAAAAATAAAGGAATAAGAAGAAATCGGGAGCTTTCTAAAAAGTATCACCTCACCAGCGTCACTATTCCGCGCGTTCTTTTATTCACCACCCGACCATCCTGGAAAGCCTTGTAAACCAAGGTCCAGATATAGACTCCTTCTGGTGCCATTTTGCCGTTATACTTTCCATCCCACTTCTCATCAATATTTTCAGAATAAAAAACCTGCTGGCCCCACCGGTCGAAAATCTGGAACCGGGAAGTAATCAGGACACAATCATAGACCGGATGAAAATCGTCATTCACGTTATCATCTCCATCCGGACTGAATGCTGTGGGCATAAATATGGTGCAGGGGCATTCGTGAAATACAAGAACAACAGAATCCTCGAAAACTCCGCAGCTATTGGCAACGACTACGCTATATGTATCGGTTTTGGATACTGTAATCCGTCTGCTTGTGGAGCCATCCTGCCATGTATACCGGTAGCGATCTTCATTTCCGGCAACCAACTCAATTCGCATTCCCTGGCATAAATGAGAATCTGTTGCAAAAGCAAATTCAACGGGTTCATCCGTGTAAACTGTAAATTCTTTTCTGACTGAGTTACAGATGTTGCTGACTTCTACCCAGTAATTGCCTGATTCTGTAATGATATTCGCGGTGTCCTGCGAGTTATCGTACCATAGATAATTTGCCTCCTGCCGTTCTAACGGAATGACGAGAGAATCTCCCGCACAGAAAGCAGTATCGCGCAAAACGAAATCCTTTACCGGATCCAGAGAAGTTATAGTAACTGTATCTCTTCCAGTGCCACATTCATTGGTTACCTTCACATAATACAGCCCTGGTGATCTTACAGTAAAAATGGAATCAGTGGATTGATCCTGCCATAAATATTCAGCGCCCGGAACGGTGGCATCAAGCTTCAGCGTACCGCCTTTGCAAAGCCTGAGACTATCTCCAAATTCCACATTGGGAGAAGGATATATATGTACCTCCCGTTCCTGGAGATAGGCGCTTCCATTCGCGAAGAACATTTCCACCTTTACTAAATATTTCCCTGAAGCGGAAAAAACATGTTTAGGATTAATATCGCGGGAGATATTTCTATTGCTCGAAGGATCGTCAAAATTCCAGATTACGGAATCCAGCAGAAAGGTTTTGGAAATTGTGAAAGTGGTAGAATCGGAGAAACAAAAATGTTCCACTTTGAAACTTGGAACATCAAAATAGCTCTGAATAAATGACGGAAGGCCAAGTGCAGCCTTTTTTCCATTCAGAAGAAAATGATCGTCCCTGAACTCGCAAAGGTTCCCCCGTTTGTTGGGCTGCTCTATCACCGCAAGTTTCTCCGTTTCCGACTTTGTTATATAGATCTTTTTGTCAGGTGCTATCTGCATAGCGCCAAAACAATTTACCGTACCGAACGGTGGCACAGGATCAGTAGTCCCAACCACCAACTGAGAATTGATGATTGCCGCAGCACTCCCTGCCTGAAGATCGAACTGATAAATTTTACCCTCAATATACCAGGCTGACACATATAGTAAATTATTATTCGGGGAAAACTCAATTCCGTAGGCATTGGGTACTGTCGTTTTAATGGCATTGGAAAGTTTACCAGTTTCATTATTAAAATCATAAATCTCCAGCCGGTCATCCGAAGTAGGGGTGGCACAACCTGAAACCGCCAGTGCCAGCTTTTTACCATTAGGTGAAACCTTCATGTATCCCATGCTGCGACAATCCACGGCATCATGCACAGGGCCTATGTCTGTGATCACAGGATTAGCCTCATCCAAACCAGCCGGGGTTACCAGGTATGCGCGAAATCGATTGTTGCCTGATTCGTGGGTGACTACCCAAATATCCTGGCGATTGTGGTGGAGCACAGCCGTTATTTTTTCTGCAGCCAGCGCATAAAGAAAATTGTTTTTGCTGATCACCTCTCCATGACCTCCATTGCGGCTCATATCAATTACAGAATATGACACACCATCACTGCCAGTACCTTTGTCTACTGTAAAGAGGTAATAAATATCCGGGTTAAGAGGTTGGGGGACAATTATGCCTGACTGGGTGGAGGATGGATCGCCATTCAATCCGCTGCCGTTAGCCATTTGCTTGTGCTCCTTATCCCATACATTCACTCCATTTGTGTAAAAGAGGATCTTCCCGGTGCTGTCGCAAATGCTGGCGCATCCTTCCAGCGTTTCCATGCGGCTATTGTTAATCGGCACTGCACTGCCGCTATTGAAGTCAATTCCAGCTTCAAAACCAAAGTACCAGATATTCCCTTCATTTTGAGTAATCCCCTGGAAGGGAGGTAGCAACAGTACAAGCAGACAGAGGGTAAACCATGTTTTCATAGGCCAAAAACAGGTGTTAATTAGGATTTTTTCTTGCTCAAAAGTTAGGCTTTTTTTTATGAAACCTTACCGGAGAAAATTCCCGGTAAGACCATAAATACCTTAATTAGAGCCCTGGCTGCGTTTTGCAGACCTGAAAAATCTTTTTAATTTATTTATTTCATTCCACCCAAAGGTCGGTAAATTCAAATTTCTTCCCATCAAATAGTCCTTTATCGCTCAGCTTTAAGGCAGGGATCACCAGCAATGCCATGAACGATAACGTCATGTAGGGGGATGATAGTTTACTGCCAAGTTTCTTTGCCTCTTTATCAAGCGCTTCGTATTTGGCGGCTACTTCAAAACCGTCTCCATCCGACATTAATCCCGCCACCGGAAGCGACAGAATACCTCCGTCCGCGCCCTCCGCCCAGGATATTCCACCTCTTTCTTTCACTACCCGGTTTATAGCGCTTGCAATGTCTGAATCTTTTGCACCCGCAGCAATGATATTATGGCTGTCATGCGCAACGCTTGAGGCAATCGCGCCCTTTTTCATCCCAAAACCCTTTACAAAGGCAATGGCCGGATCAGCCTTTTTATAGCGATTATATACCACCAGTTTCAGCACATCGCTCTTCGTATCGCACTCTACCCAGGGTGCTCTGGGAGGTATAGTATATTGCACTTCTCCCGTTACCAATTGTTCATTCAACGCCTCTATTACCCTGATGGCCTTTCCTTTGGCAGCAACCTGCAATTGTGGAATCTCTACAGGATCGCAGGTAAAATTATTCGGAATTTTTGCAGCAAAACGTTTCAGCAACGTTTTGCCTTCGCTGGCCACCATTTCGCCCCGGATGTAAGTAGCCTTTACCCTGAAGGATTCCGGATTGTCAATTAAAATAAAATCTGCAGGATCGCCCGGCTGCAGTAGTCCGCACTCGAGATCGTAATGCCGGACTGGATTCAATGTAGCCGCCTGCAACACCTTCATGAAATCAATACCTTTTTGCATGGCCCGCTTCACTAGTTCATTTACATGTCCATCGCGTAAATCGTCCGGGTGTTTGTCATCCGAGCAAAACATGATCATATCCGGATACAGATCCAGCAGGCCGATCAATGCCTCGAAATTTTTAGCAGCGCTACCTTCCCGGATGATGATCTTCATGCCATGTTTCAGCTTTTCCAACGCTTCCTCGTACGTATAGCATTCATGGTCTGTGGAAATTCCCGCTTCAATATACCGTAGCGCATCGTGGCCGCGCAATCCCGGAGCGTGGCCGTCAACAGGTTTCTGAAGCATTTGCGCCACCTTCACTTTATCCATTACCTCGTCATCGTTACTTAATACGCCAGGAAAGTTCATCATCTCTGACAGATAGCGTATTTCATTCCGGTTCAGAAGTTCTGTAACTTCCTTTATACCAATAGTGGAACCAGCCGTTTCAAAACCGGTGGCAGGCACACAGGAGGGCGCACCAAAATTGAAATAGAATGGAACCTGCCGGGCACTTTCTATCATATACTCCACGCCTTCCACGCCAAGCACATTGCCGATCTCATGTGGGTCGGAAACCGTCCCAATTGTACCATGCACCACCGCCAGCCTCGCAAATTCTGCCGGAACAAGCATTGAACTTTCGATGTGTACATGAGCATCAATAAGTCCGGGCAGAATGAATTGTGATTCTTCCACGGGATGCCCATAAATGGAAGCGATCAAACCTTGCTCAACCGTGACGGTGCCGCTGAATATCCTGCCATTCACTACATCTGCGATTTGTCCTGAAAATTTCTGTGAATCCTTCATGGCTGGTAATATCTTTTTGATGGATATTTTAAAAGTTCCGTCTTCATTAGTTGTTGAACCTGCTCCTTTAAGCGGGGAATGTCAGTATTGGTTAGTCCTGCTGTAGGGATGGGTGGCAACCAGCGGGCATATACATAACCCGGAGTAATGCTTTTCATTTGCCCGGCAGGAAACCTTTCTCCGGCTCCGGCTATCACCAGCACCGCAATTGGTTTCTGCGCCTTTATGGCCAGGCGAAAAGCTCCATCCTGAAATCCCAACAAAACCCGCGGCCCCTGGTTGCGGGTACCTTCCGGAAAAATAAAGACTGAGATCCCTTCATTAAGCGCCTGTGCCATGTGTACCATGCTTCTTGCGCTGCCAGTTTTAGTACCTCTGTTTACCAGGATATAAAGATTGCTGATGATCTTTCCCAGGAGCGGAATTCTGGAAAGTTCAGCTTTGGCCAGGAACTTAAAGGGGTGAGGTCCTGCTGCCAGGGCGCACACCGGAATGTCCAGTTGAGAGCGGTGGTTTGAAATAAAAACGTAGGCCTCGTTGCGGTCGAGAATCTTCCTGGCGTACACCTTTACGCGGATCAGGTAGAGCTGCATCAGCACCTGCGCCCATAAATATGTGATGGTATACGCAAAGCTTTTCCGGCCCTTTCCTGAAAAGGCAAAGGCAAGGTGATAGGAAGGATAAGCAATCAGCAGCGTGAATAACAAACCCAAAGCGGCCCAAATGAACCATAGAAACGAAAAGATGTTGGCGGCTTGCGCACCGGGCTTTTGCATGGAAGCAAAGGAAACAGGAAAACTCCAAAATGAGAAATGGGGGTGACATTAAAGAGACCTGATTTTGAACATCGGGATTTCCATATTCAGGACATATAGTAAAACCTGCATGAGACCTACGGTGTGTATAATCGGAACTCTGTCCGGCCAGCTTCATGGCCGGGCACTAAGAACGGTCATGCGGCCTTTCCTGAAGTTGATCCGCTGAAAATAGTCCTGTAACGGAATGCATTCTTTCAGGTTTCCTGTGGTATTACCCGCATTCGCAGGACGATCTTTAACTGGTTGATACCTTCGGGTACTTCGATGAAAAGGATTTTCCTGCCACCTACTTTGTTCATGGGGCTACACGGCTATCAGGTCCATTACCAAAGAAGCATTTTCCGCAAAACATCATACCCCGATTATTGATTCCTGCCAAGGAATCATCTGCCCTTTTTTTAATTTCGATGAAGTTATTGCACTGGCAAACAAGCCTTAAAACAGACCAACAGCAAATAAATTGATAATGGAAATCTTTCTTTCATCACTCGTAGCGCTTTTTGTACTTGGGGTAGCCGTGGAATATTACCTTACAAGGAATAGAATTGAAAACTACTATGATGGCGAGGAAACCCGTTGTACGTTTAAAATGGCGGTAGCTGGTTTAGCACTTGATTTATTGGTTAAATCCGCAGCCCTCTACTTTCTCTACAAGCTGTCCGGCTTTGCTTTTTTTGCGTTAGGTTATCAATGGTGGGTATGGCTTTTATGCTTTATCGCGTGGGATTTTGTATTTTATCTGAAGCATTTAAGCGAACATCATGTCAGGTTTCTCTGGGCTATTCATGTCAATCACCATTCTTCAAAATTCATGAATCTTTCAGTTGCATTGCGCGCTGGAGTTTTGAAATCGGTGTATCGCTACTTCTTCTGGGCTCCGCTTATTTTAGCCGGGTTTCCATTCTTTATGTTTTTAATAATTTACTCGCTGGGCAAGTGCTGGGCCTATATTCAACACACCCAATTAATTGGAAGATTAGGATTTCTTGAAAAAATGTTGATTACTCCGTCCCATCACCGGGTACACCATTCCTCTGCCCCGGAAAACTACAACAAGAATTTAGGAGAGACCTTACTGATCTGGGACAAAATGTTTGGAACATTTAAGGAGGTAAAAGGTGAATTGGAATATGGCATTGATGAAGACATTCCGAATAATGACTTCTTAGAGGCTACATTTCATGAAATGAAGAAGATTTTCAGAGACATGAAAGCACAATCATCAGTTAAGAACAAATTGAAAATTTTGTTTGGTAAACCTTAGCATCATGATTTATCTCGTTATCATTTTATCAATTCTGCTCATTGTCTGGATAGTGGAGTCAAGACTGCTCCTGGTCTTATTTCATAAAGCCATCTTTTGGCGGGTAAAATCACAAGCCATTTACAAACAACCGGAAGAGGTATTCAAGGCTCATTCAGAACTAAACGAAAATTGGCAAGCAATTAAGGAAGAAACACTGCAAGTCTTGACAAGGGTAAATGACATTCCGCGTTTTCATCAAATAGATAGTGCCAACAGAAAGATTTCTACTAGTAATGGTCCGGCCTGGAAGACATTTATCCTGAAGGCTTTTGGGGGTTGGTGGGAAAACAATTGCGCTCAAATGCCTGAGACGACAGCTTTGCTAAAAAAATTTCCGGAAGTGTCTTGTGCCATGCTTTCCATTCTTGAGCCTGGTGTTACCATTCCACCACATACAGGAAAATTCAAAGGAATTCTTAGGTATCATTTGGGATTGCTGGTGCCAGAAAGCAAGGAATGCTTTATAACGGTAAATAACGAAACACGGTGCTGGGAAGCGGGCGCAGGAATTCTGTTCGATGATACCTATATCCATGCAGTACAAAACAATACTGAAGAATTTCGGATTATTCTTTTTCTAAACATTGAGCGAAAAATGCCTGCTTATCTTTCAAAAATAAACCGGTTGATCCTGAAGTCCGTCATGTGGTCTCCAGTTTATTTTAAGGGAAAGAAAAAAGGCGAAGTTGTATTAATGTAAACGCAAAAATGAAAGATACACAAGCTTTTACATTTGACCATAGTACTTCTTTTGACGCTGAACTGAGGCGAGAAGTGAAGGCTTATTTCCAAAGGAAAGGTATATCTACAAAAGCGAACAAATGGGTATTTAAAAAGGCAATTCTCCTTTTAACAATTACAATAGCTTTATATATTATCATTCTGAATACAAACCCACATTCCGGTTGGATTTTTTCGCTTATCGTTCTCCTCGGATTTTGCATTTCGGGTATTGGATTTAACATTGCCCATGAAGTCCTACATGGTACCATGCCTGGAAAGCGCCTGGGCCGCTATTGTGGTTATACCATGGATTTACTAGGGTTGAGCAGCTACCTCTGGAAAATTAATCATGGCGCCCATCATTCCTATACAAACGTGCACGGATTGGATGGGGACATCAAAGAATCAGCATTGCTTCGTTTAAGCCCATACGCGGCTTTTCGTCCGCTACACCGCTACCAGCTTTTATCAGCTTTCATTATTTACGGACTTTTCTATTTCTTGCTTATTTATTATTTTAATACGCTCAATTTAATGGGAAGAAATTTTCGGAATGGCGAAAAGATGAAATTAAACAAAAGGAAGGTAATGGAGGCTGTTGGCTTTAAGGTAGCCTATTTATTAGTTTGGATAGTGATACCACTATATGTAATGCCAATCTCCATTGGAGAATTTCTCCTGGGTTATTTCCTGTTAGTTACTGTTACAGGCTTTTCATTGACGTTGGTTTTCTTTGTGGCACATGAGGTAGAGGTCACATCTTTCTCCATTGCGCCATCTTCTGATACGGTTTCCTGGGCTGAGCATCAGTTGCGCACAACGGTCAACTTCAAGGCGGGAAGATTTTTGGAATCGTTTCTGGGTGGACTAAACTACCAGATTGAACATCATCTATTCCCGAATATAAGCAGTGCCTATTACCCGGCCCTATCGCCCATAGTGAAGCGAATAGCTGAGAAACATGGAATTCAATATAAAGTATTCTCCTCGTTTGGTGATGCCCTTAAATCGCACATACGATTGTTGAGGGTTTTGTCAGCAGATCCCGGAAGGAATAATTTCAGCACCGCCGGATCGGGAGCTGCAGGAACCGCTTAAAGCTTCGTGTAAGTTATTGCGGAGTAGAGCACTCACCTGCTAATATCAACTGATGATCGTCCTTAACCGCAAAGCCGCGGACAGTACCTGTGATATCTGAATTCAGAATATTCCAGGTAATAAGTTTCCCTGAGGTAGAAAATTCCGCAAAAAAGGGAAAGTCAGTTTCCAATAGCGGAGCATATAGCGTATCCTTGTCCACCATCAATGTGTCCTGAAAGCTCCTCACCATGAAAAGATTACCTTTTGAGGTCTTTTCTATGTGATGTCCAAAGAATCTCGGAGCTTGTAGCTTTCCCTTAATTTCCAATGCCCACAGCCAATCCTGCGCTGATACCGGAGCACTAATAAAAACAATGAATAAAATAACGGACAGTAAAAATCTCAATAATGTATTCCCTGAACCGAAAGTATTTATTTCGTCACCAACGTAGAAGTTATAAGGGTGGCTGGTTCAGAGCCTACTCTTTCAGCCGGTTCTCCTGTTCCGCAATTTCCCGCTCTCTTTCAATCTCTCGCTTTAGCTGTCTTTCCGTGGGCAGGTATGTTTTGTATCTGGAAGCAAAAAGTTGCCGGCTTTCATTCAGCAGGCTATACTTCACAATAGTCTTGTCCCTTTCTGAACACAGGATCAATCCAATGGTCGGATTATCGTTTTCCTGCCTCACTTGATCTTCATAATATCTCACTTACATATCCATCTGACCAATATCCTGATGGGTCAGCTCTCCGGTTTTCAGGTCTATCAGCAAAAAGCATTTCAGGATATAGTTATAAAATACAAGATCAATGTAAAAGTGCTTTCCACTTTCAGTGGTAAAACGCTGTTGCCGCGCTACAAAGGAGAAGCCCTTTCCAAGTTCCAGTAAAAAATTTTGCAACTGATCAATGATCGCCTGCTCCAGCTCCTTTTCGTAAAAATCAGTGTTGGCTTTAAGGTCTAAGAATTCAAGCACGTATGGGTCTTTGATGATATGCTTGGCCTGCATTGGTTCTTTCCTGTCCTCAGCTTCTATTTTCACTTTTGGCCGTCCTTCCTCACTGGTCATCAGCATACGCTCAAAATACAAGCTGTTGATTTGTCTTTCCAGTGTTCTTGTGCTCCAGTTGCATTCTATGGCCTCTTCCATGTAAAACTGTCTTGTTTCCTCTTGTTCAATCTTCAAAAGCAAGCGGTAATGAGTCCAACTTAATTCTCCACGCACTGCGTGGAGTTTTTCAAAAGTGCTGTAAAACTGGCGCATATACCACAGGTTGCTCGTATTAAAGCCTTTCCCATATTCATTTGACAGTTTCTCGGACAACTGCCTGATAAGTTCTTTACCATATTCCGCCCGGTCTTCTCCACCTGCTCTTGCTCCACGATCAATTTGCCAATGTGCCAGTAAGCTTGCACCATGGCCATATTAGCCGTCCGGTAAACTTTGCTCCTGGCTTCTTCTAATATTTGCCTTACCTAGGTGTAAAGGTTCTGCAATGTGGGTTTCTCTTCACTCATTCTTTCGCTTTTGAGGCCTTAAAAATAAACTCCTTTTCCTGAAAGTATCAAAAGTACAACACCCGAAGTTTCGCAATTTTACGCTGGCCCCGCTTCAAAGCAGAGAAATCTACATATTCAAAATCATTATCACCTTGTAATCCCGAAGTAGCAATTCATCAATGGGAATATTTCCCGTTGGGCACATCCATAACTCTACCCATAAAGGCTTAGGACAACCCTATCTCCTCAACGTCACCGTCCCTTTGATGTAGAAGGGTCGCTGGTCCACACCTATGGCGCTCACGGTGTAGAAGTATACTCCTTCCGGTACCAATTGGCCTTTAAAGGTCCCATCCCAGCCTTCGCGAAGGTTTCGGGTGGTCCAAATCTTTTCCCCCCATCTGTTGAAAATGGACAGTTCAAAATCGCGGGCCTCGTCAAGTCCGGTTTCCTTAAGGAAAATACCGTAAACGTAGAATCGGTCATTAAGGCTGTCATTGTTTGGACTGAATGCCGAAGGAACCTGCATCCTTGACCGGAGCGTGGCGCAGTCAATATTAGATCGGCTGATGCGGCCTGTCTGGTTTTCTTCTGCCGTAATGCGGTAGCAACCGTTGGTGGTGAAAACATCCACATCCGTGGTCGCAAAAACAGTATCAATAGGAGGCACAATGGCCAAGGCCTTAAACGAGCCATCTGTTTGTTGCTTCTCCACAAAGTATTTCTCCACACCCTGCAAAAATTCGCGATAGGCCGTCCACCTGAGAAAAAACGTATCATTCTGGTCAGTTACAGAAAGGTGGATGGAAGAGCCGGAGTTGCTGGCCGGGCTGGATTCACCGCAATCGTCCTCCATCCGTACCCGGTACAAGTATGGTTGCCGGTGTACCTGCGCCTGGTCATCAACAAACCTGTTATCCTCGGTCGTTGCATAGCTGGGCACCCAACCTTCATTTTGTGAGTAACGGTCCACGAGGTAGCGACTGAGGTTGGCATCCTCTCCCCGCTCCCATTGGGTAAGGGTTACGGCATTGTCCTGCACGGTGGTCCTGTGGAGCTGCAAGGGGGTTTCCTGCCTTAGGTAATCGGGGGTGATGCAAGTACGGTTGCTGGCAGAAGCGTAGCCCAATGGATGATAGGCCACCACATAGTAGCAGTATTCCATACCGCACAGGTTCGGGTCGGTATAGGTCGTTCCGGTGCCGTTCAGCAAAGCTATTTCCGTAAACATTCCTCCATCTGAGCGGAAAACCCGGTAAGCTGCCTCCTGCGGCCATCCCTGGTATGGTGTCCACTCAAGGTCCACTTGCCGTTCAGCACCCTTTTTTGCCTGAAGCCAAACGGTGCAGTGGTCATTCCCCGCGAGGGATTTGGTGAGGCAGTTGATCTGAACCTGAATATCATAGCAAATGCTCCCATCCCGGGGATTTGCGGTAGTGTCCAGGAGTTGTGTCCTGGCCTCGTCTGCCATAGTATCCAGGGGCTGAAAACCACCTGGCCCTTCCCTGTGGATCAGGTAATGTTTAAATCCCCGGATATTTTCGTCCGGCCAAACCACCTCCACATGGTTGCTGGCACTAACGCTCACATAACGTAGCCCGGAATATGGCAGGGGCACAGTATCCACTACTTCCACGAAAGAAAATACCTGGGTATCGCGGCAGCCATTCGCATCTTCCACCACAAGTGTGGGGGCATAAAAACCGGGCGCGATATAATTGTAAACCGCATTCTTTTTTGAAGAAGTATCACTGGCAAGGGTAGTGTCGCCAAAGTCCCACCAGCGCTGTACCAGCGGAGTTGCCCCTGAAGACACATCATAGAAAATCACATCTGCCAGAAAACAAACCACTGTGGTATCCATGTCCATCCTGGCCGTAGGGTTGGCATAGGAAGAGACCAGTTGCGGGACAATAACTGAATCCCTGCACCCAAACTGGCTTTCAACCACGAGTTTAACCGTATGTAGCCCGGCTTCAAAGGCATGTACGGGATTTTCGGTTGAATCATCAATGATCCCGTCATTCTCAAAATCCCAGTAATATGTCTGGCCCTCAGAGGATGTGTTGGTAAACGTTACAACCAAGGGTGCGCAACCGGATGTCGCAGAGGCGGTAAACCCGGCCGTTGGTTGCTTGTACACCACGATGCTGTCATCAGGTGTGTATTGCCGTACACAGCCTTTATTATCCGTGGCAATGATCGTAGGCCGGTAAATGGTTGATGAATCGTTGGGGCGCGTTGTGTAAATGTGGCTGGTGACTTTGTTGCTGCTGATAGGCGAATTATCGCCATAATCAAACAGGAAGCTCAAGACGCTTTGGTTTGAATCCGCAAACTGCACTTCCAGCGGTTCGCAGCCTATTTTATTAAGATAAGCAAACTTTACGAACGGGCCAATTACATTAATAAACCCGGGCTTTACTATGGTATCAAAACATCCACTCGTGCTTTTCGCCACCAGGCTTACATCATAATAGTTGTTTAGGGAATCAGCATTCTGAAGGTCGTATAAATTGCTCGCTATCATCTGGGTAGTTTCCAGGGTGTGCCCGTCACCAAAATCCCAGAAAAAACTGTCGGCACCTGCAGCAGTTACTTCGAAAGAGATAAAGGCAGGCGAGCACTGTCCCCCGGTATCAGGGGTAATAAAATCAGCCTCAAAACGGTCAATGATCAGGTTTTGAGAGAAAGTATCCTTGCAGTTGAAAGTATCCGTGGCAATCAAGGATATTTCATATAGCCCGTCAGCACTGGCTTCAAAAACCGGGTTTTTTGCACTGTCATTCGGCAGGAAACGGCCTTCGCTGCGTGAGCTGGCCCAGGCAAAAGTTTTAGCATTGACAGACGAAGTATTGACAAGCTCCAAACCCTCCTCTAAACATCCATGGGGCGGGGCTGTAAACCTGGCTGTGACCCCGGCACAGAGAAAGGCCGTGCGATCATCCGTAAAAGTACATCCTGCTGAATTGGAGACCTGTAGCTTTACATCATAGCATCCTGTTTCGCTTATGCTAGCAGAGGTAGTAGTCGCAGTGTCATTGCCGTAGGTGAGTGGAGAGCCGCTTCCGGAACGTATCCAGTTTATGGTCACATTTCCTGCATTGCCCCCAATGTTGCGGTTTGTGATATTGGCTTGTAATGTCGTGCTAAAAGGAAGGCATCCGCCCGTATCAGCGGCTGTGATATTGGCCGATATGCCATTTACCCTGATGTAGCCAGTCCTCACCACCGAATCAGCGCAACTGCCTGGCACCTGCACCATCAGCTTTACCGTGTAGGTGCCTGGATCAGGAAATAAAACCTTGGGCGATTTTTCACTTGTATTCGCTACAACATTCCCGGTGGATGTTTCTGTAATGGTCCAGTTGGCCGTTGCCGGGATGCCACTGCTATCCACGATATGAAAGCGCGTCCCGGAGCCGCTGCACATTATGGTGTCTTCAGCAAAAAAGTCCACATCCAGGTTCCCCACGGTCACCACGCCCGGCACCATTACAGAGTCACTGCAACCTTCCTGATTGGTAATGGCAAGGCTTACCGGATACTCGCTCAGATTATTATATGCGAATATGGGTTTGTCCAGGCTTGAAGTGCCTAGGAGGGTGGTGCCATCCAGATCATAAAACCGCCAGGAAAAACTGGCAAGACCGTTTTGACATGTGGAGTCGGCCTTTGTGGAAAAGGTAACATGCTGTCCGGGGCACACCGTGGCTGGGCTGGCTGAAATAGTGGCTTTCAGGGAGTCTATGCGGATGAAGTCATTTTTACGGATAGATTTCGTACAGCCAAGGCCATCGCTTACAGTTAATTGCACATCGTGCATACCCATTATGGGAAAGTTAAAGGAGGGGTTTCTTTGGGTTGAACTATCCAAAGCAGTCCCATTGTTCCCATCATAAAAATTCCAGGCAAACGCCAGGGTACCGGAGCCTTTATAGTTCGTGCTATTAGGGTTGAAATTTACGTTCAGGGGCACTTTGCAACCACACGTTTTGTCGGCCTCAAAATTTGCTGCCAGCACCACCACATGCACAGTATCAGCGGTGTCAGACATACAGCCGTTGTCGCTGTATTGCAGGCCCACTGCTTTTTTCCCGCCACTGCCATAGGAGAATACCTGCGAATCTGGTTGGGAACTGCCCCTATCTATTGATGCGCCAGGCAGCGTCCACGCCAGGTTCCTTGGGTCCAGCCCGGAAAAGTTGGAGTGTACCGAGAGCTTTTCCTGGGTACATACGTAATGCGAACTAAGCTGCATATCCAGTATGTGCCGCGTCCCGACATTGATCAGGGAATCCTCCTGAATTTTATAGGCACAGCCCAAGGTATCCGTTACCTCCAGGGATACATTGTAGCTGCCGGTATTGCTGTAAACGATCCCAGTTGGGGCAGTAGCCGTAGAAGTGGAGGGCGATCCTCCGGGCAGGCCCCACAAAATATTAGAGTATACCCTATTGGGACTTGAAGAAAAGGAGAAGTCTACAACATCAGCAGTGCAAAGCCCGGTATCCGAAGGGTTAATGACCAGGCTGGGTGTCTCCAGGACCAGGATGGAATCCAGAGAATTCAAGGCCACACAACCATTGCTGTCAACCAACTTCAGGTTAATCCTGTAATATCCCGGACTGGTAAAGGAATGGTAGATGGTTGCTGAAGTATCAGGATAATACCGCGAACCAATACTCCATGAGCGGTATAGGGCATTCGGTGTATTGTTGCTTATGCGCAATGAATCGTCAAGGCTGCATACGATTTTTGATGGAACATGAATTGGCGGGTTTATCACTGGAGTCCCGATAGTCACCATCCGGTTCTTCCGCACTTTGCAAGGAGTACCTCCACTGGTCACAATCAATTCCACATCAAAGACTCCGGTCCTGTTAAAAATCCAGTTGAGCGTGTCGGTAGCCGGAACTGTGTCAACACCTACCACCCACTCCACCTGGCTGCCCGGAGGAACATTAACCGGATAGAACTCAATGGGGTCGAATATGCAAGCCCTTAACTTGGAGGCAGAAAAATCAAGGCCGGGGCATTGTGCCCGTGCTGTAACACAGGATAATAACATCCAAAAAATACAGACCAAAAGTGTCCGATAGACTATCAACATAAAATAGTGCTTAAGTACTCAATAAATTAAAACTGTAACTACGCTTGAATGCGTTTTTCTCCCTGTTTTCCCAAGTCTGGAGATGAGTGGGGTTTACCTGTTATTCCAAGTGAATAAACTATCAGAAATAAGGGGTTGAGCTAAGGTCAGGATGGAGGTAAATTCCGCCTGTACGGTGTCCTTCGACTTACCTATATAATCAGTTTTATATGGAAATTGTTGAAAAATATCTTTTAGATCAATCCAGTGATCGGGTTGTCTTTTTCCTGTTGATTTGTCTTTCCAGCGTCCTGGTTCTTCAGTTTCGTTCGATGGCTTCCTGAATGCAAATTGACGTGCTTCCTCCCGTTCCACTCGCCTTAGTAGCCGATTGCTCTCGCTTCGTGTCCCGCGAGCGTGAGCTATCCCGAGGCGTCTCGCCTCCGGGTTTATTACAACCCGCATAACCGTGGGCCAGGATGGCCCCTAATAGCTCACACTTACTTGCCAGAGGCGAGCGAGAGGGGGGGTGGGGCGAAATGCTTTGCCTGCATCTACGATTTTGAGATTGAACTGGATCAATCAATCAACCCAAGCACAGAAAGGTCGTGCTTTTTCTCAGAGCCACACAATTGGCAGCAGCACATTGACGCCCTGGGTAATAGTGAGGATACAAGGTTCATTCAGGCACGAGTAAATACTCGCTCCAGGTTTGGGTGTCTTGTCCTGAAATAGGTTTACACTAAACGTAAACCCAAACATGGAAAGA
>JBBDIG010000030.1 GCA_040880525.1 Bacteroidia bacterium | reverse complement strand
GCGGGGGCGCCCCCGCCCAGGAAGCTGCCCGGACAGAGTTCCGATTACACACCCTGTCATAGGTTGGGCACTCAATTATCAAGTATTTAAATCTTTTTTAATTATTTATTAACCCTCTTAAAAATGAATGGATTTATTATGGACGGACGATTGAAGCAAGTTCTTTTGTTCTCTGACCTTTTATTACTGAATATTTCCTTTTTTCTTTCGTACTTCTTGCGTTTTGGATCTTTTACGGAGATACTCAGCGCAGCGCCTGCTTTGTTTCTATTGCAGATCAACGTGTATTGGCTATTGCTGGGAGCCATTTTTACTCCTCATGCACCTCCGCCTAATATCCGCATTACGAAAATCATGGTGAATTACCTGATTGTTATCGCAATTCATTTTCTGCTGATCGCAGCTTTTTTCGCCTTTCAAAAATGGTCTTATGTACCCAGGCTGAATATTTTGTTCACCTATTTAATATTTATTCCAATCATTTTTACCTGGCTGATTTTAAAGGTATACAGCCAGCGGAAGATCGTAATGTCAGGACAGAATATTAAAAATGTAGTAATAGTAGGGTATAGTGATGTGGCTGAAAGCCTGAATTCATATTTCCAGAACTTCCCTTTTTACGGCTTCAATTTTCTTGGCTTTTTTGACGATCGAAATGCTGCCGTTCCAAGTGTGAGGGGTAATATTGCTCAGCTTCCTGCCTATTGCCTGCGAAATAACGTGCATGCGATCTATATATGCCTGCCCAACATTGCATACGATAAGGTGAAGGAAATTGTAGATTTTGGGGAAGAGAATTTCATTAAGGTAAATCTCGTTCCTGACTTTCGTGGATTTTCTGTGAAAGGACTGAAGTTACAGCGTTATAGCCATATTCCGGTGCTGAGTGTCTCGGCCATTCCTTTGGATGATAATTTTAATTGTGTAATGAAACGGGCCTTCGATCTGGGATTTTCGCTCATGTTTCTGTTGCTGGTTTTTTCCTGGCTCTACCCACTTATCGCATTGCTCATCAAGCTGGATTCACCCGGCCCCGCATTTTTCAGGCAGACCCGTGCAGGTAAAGACAATAAGCCCTTTGTTTGTTACAAGTTCAGAACGATGAAGGTGGATGACAAGGATGGTTGGCAGCAGGCAACCAGGAATGATGATAGAATTACAAGGTTTGGCACATTTCTCCGAAGAACCAGCCTGGATGAAATTCCGCAGTTCATCAATGTTTTGCAGGGAGATATGTCCGTAATCGGTCCCCGCCCACATCCTTATCAATTGAACGATGAGTATTATGGTGAGATTCACCGGTTCATGGTCCGGCATTCCATAAAGCCGGGAATTACCGGTCTGGCTCAGGCAAAAGGTTATCGGGGCGAAACCAACACCCCGCATTGTATGCGAAACCGGGTAAGACTGGATCTTTTCTATCTGTCAAACTGGACGTTCAACTTTGATCTCAAAATTATTTGGCTTACCCTTGCCTCTCTCGTAAGAAGCAATGGTAAGGTTTACTAAAAGCAGATATTCCAATGCCCGAACATGCCAGGAATCGTCTTTCACTCCAACTCCTGCACGGAAGAATTTGCATTTTCCTGGTGCTGGGATGGGCTTGCCTTGTGGCCCCTTTGCAATCATTTGCTCAAAAGGATAGCATCTGGTTTTCGCTGGAGAGTTCTGCAGCTTTTTCGGCAAAGGAATATTTGCCTCATTATCTCTATTCCATGTCGCATGGGCTGCTTTCTGTTGATCCCTACATTCTGAAACCTGGTGCCAAATGGAAACACCATTTTTCAGAGGACTTGAATTTCTTTACAGGCTTAGCTGTGTCTGATAAATTTCCTTTGAGCAAAACTTATATTCATGAAGGATATGGTGGAGTAGAATGGAAATTTCTCAGGGCGTGGGCAGGCCGAAAGGAGCAGGTACAGGGGTTGATGAATGACACACTTACATCTGGCTCTTTGGCAAAAAGTGGAAATACTACGCCTGTTCCTATGATAATGATTGAAACGCCAGGATTTGTTGAGGTACCTTTCACGCAGGATTGGTTGCATTTCAAGGCCGGATTTGGACATGGCTGGTTTGGTAATGACCGGTATGCAAAAGGAACATGGCTCCATGAAAAAAGCCTGCATTTTATGTTGAAAGGCAATCTCCCTTTTAGTATGTATGGAGGGTTGCGTCACTATGCGATGTGGGGCGGAACTTCGCCTGTGCTGGGGGAGTTGGACAATAGCTTCGGTGATTTTCTGCGGGTTATCACTGCGAGTAGCGGCAAAAGCAGCGTGGCGGGTGGAGAAAGCGGCAACAGGCTTGGAAATCATCTTGGTGTATTAGAAAAAGGTATTTCCTTTAAATTAGGCGAGGTAAGAATTAAAATTTATGATCAAATTCCTTTTGAAGATCATTCAGGTATAAAATGGTTTTTTAACAGGGACAGGCTTGCTGGGATTGACCTTTCCTTTCAAAATAATAAAATATTTAAAGAAATTGTATACGAATTTATAAATACAAAATATCAATCGGGACCCGGAACTCCGGATCCGCTGGAGCATAGAAGCAATTATGGCCATAAGTATGGGGGCCGTGATGATTATTACAATAATTATTTATATAAAGGCGGCTGGACCTACGGGAATATGGTGTTGGGTTCTCCGCTCATTACCACAATTAACAGAATGCAACAATATCAGCCCCAGTTTTCTGATGCACTTTCCGGAGCTATCGTGAACAACCGGGTGTCAGGCCATCACCTCGGAATTCTCCTTCAACCTAAAAAGTATTTAAGCCTGATGGCTAAATTTACTTATACAAATAATTCAGGCACATACACCGGTTTAAATGGTGGCCGCTTTGAATGGGGAAGTAAGAAAGAGACATTCGATCATGAGAGTTACTTCTTTTTCAAGGGAAAAGATCAATTATATTCCCAGTTAAAAATGCAGATAAAACCCAAAGAAAATTATCCATTGATATTCAATATTGACGTAGCCGCTGACTGGGGTGAACTCTCAGAAAACTGGGGGCTTCAGGCGGGTGTTCAGGTCATGTTAATTGAAAGAATTAAGGACACATCTCAATAATAAATAGACTTTTAATCCCTGTTAATTTTTTAATCGTAAGAAACCTATATTTATTTAGAATTAAAAACATAAAAATAAATCAATTCTAAACCTTCACCTCACCTGCTGAAAAAATCAGATCTTCAGGATATATAATGTCTTCGTCAGAAATAATGGCGGCTCTTTCAATTAATGATTTTAGTTCACGGATGTTACCGGGCCAGTCGTGGAGCAGCAGGGCTTCGATCACCTCCTTGGAAAGTGTTTTTTTGCCCAATCGGTTTGAAGCAGTGAATTCGGCCAGGAAATGCTTAGCCAGGATGATAATGTCGTTTCCCCGGTCGCGCAGGGGCGGAAGATGGATGAGGAATCCCTGGAGGCGGTAAAAAAGATCATCACGAAAAGTACCTTCCTGTACCATTTGCGCCAGGTTTCTATTGGTGGCTGCAATAATGCGCACATCCAGCGGTATTTCTTTATTGCCTCCTACACGTGTTATTTTGCTTTCCTGCAATACACGCAACAACTGGGATTGTATACTCAGATCCATTTCCCCGATCTCATCAAGAAAGATTGTTCCCTTGTGGGACTCTTCAAATTTCCCTATCCTACGGCTGTCGGCTCCGGTAAAAGAGCCTTTCTCGTGGCCGAAAAGTTCGCTTTGCACCAGGTCCTCAGGAATGGCTGCCATATTCACGGCCACAAAAGGATTTCTTTTACGCGGAGAATTATAATGGATGGCATTCGCAATTACCTCTTTTCCTGTCCCGCTTTCTCCTGTGAGCATTACCAGCATATTGGTTTGCTCCACCTTTTGCACCAGGCGAAGTACGGAAAGCACGGGCTTGCTTTCACCGATCATGTGGCGATAGCGGTGGCGGTCTATGATCTTTTCACGAAGCGTTTCCACCTCACGCTGAAGGGTGATTGTCCCGCTCAGGTTTTTAATAGAATTCACAATCTCCACCACTGCGCTTTGGTTTTTTACTATATAGTCTTTCGCGCCCATTTTGTAGGCATGTACTACTACTTCCACGCGCTCCTGGCCTGATACCATTACGGGAATTATATTCTGATTATACCGTTTTAAATGCTCCAGGATCTCTATGCCGGTCATATCCGGCAGGTAGTGGTCAGCGATTACAATATCAGGATTGAGGTGGAGTTGCGCCAGCATATCCGTTCCATTCTTAAATAGTGTTACGTTGTAGTTTCCTTCTTTTTCGAGCGCGCGAGCCACCACCTTACCGAAAATCTCTTCATCCTCAACAAGGAATATGCTGATCATAAAATTTCTGGACATTCTGAGTTTTGCTTTTATATGTGTAGATGCATTCTGTTGAAGCCTCGAAAGTCCCCAGAATAGTTTATTGAACGCCCCGGTTTGTCCGCAATTTCTGTCATTCATCAGGTTGAAGGCGATTGCGATCATTTTATCCAGCCAATCCTTTTTCAATAGCTGAAATGGCAGTTGGATATTTATTGTATTTTAATAATCATTTACAAAATTGAAATACCTGTAATAAAATATTGCCGGATAATATAATTTTCTTGCATCCAAGCAATTCGTAAATAGCCTGTAGCCTCTTGCCGGGAACGGGTTTCATCCATTCAGGTCCTTTTTGTAAGGACTTATAAAATTGCGCGTCTTGCTTTTCTCACCGGACTGTTTTGCGGTTCGGGAATGATATTTCTCTAACAATAGTAAAAGGAGTGAAATACACCAGATTTCTTTGCGGGTGCATCAGCCTGAAACCTGTGCCAGTACTGCAATACCAGATGCTTCGATGCTTTAGAACAAACCCTGACCTTTAATGACATTGATGATAATCTTACATGTGCTCTTTGCAACTTTTAAAGGTATTGCCGCAGGTTTTTTCTGCAAATACTTTTGCCTCGGAAAATTATTAAAGCATTATCATGGAAAAGGGAAAACTTTTGTTTTTAGTGGGATTAATAGGTTTTATGGGCATTGGGAATTGCGCATTTGCCCAAGCTTCGGATGACGGGAAAATGAGGTACAGGATTACGGCAGTGCAATCGGGAAATGAGGATGTGTGGAGCATGAGCAATATTGCAGAAGTGATACCGGCCATGACGGTTTTTGTGCCCAATGCGTTTTCGCCAAATGAGGATGGTTTGAACGAAGAGTTCAAGGTGAAAGGCAGAGGAATTAAATCTTGTAAAATCCAGATATATGATCGCTGGGGCCAGAAGATATATGAAGGTGATAAACTTGATGAAGGCTGGGATGGTACATATAAAGGAAAAGTTGTGGAGAGCAATGCCTACCTTTACCAAGTCTCAGCCATTGGCCACGGAGGAGGGGCAAGGCATATTTCAGGCAGCGTAACCCTGCTAAGATAAGAGCCGAGCCTTTTTCAATAAATAAATTTGAGATGAATTCATGGTTTGTTTTTATTTTCGGCCCTTAAAGTAAAATTTAGCAATCAAATTAAATCCAACAAAAATGACGACCCCAAAGTACAAAAAGGTATTACTGATTGATGACAACGATGTGGATAACTTCGTGAATGAGAAGCTTGTGCGCAACACCGGCTTTGCTCGCGATGTGGACGTATGCGAATCAGCAGGGGAGGCGCTGGACTACCTTAAAAAAACCAGCAAAACACCTGACGAACTTCCTGATATAATTCTTCTGGATATTATGATGCCGGTTATGGATGGGTTCGAGTTCCTTGATGAGTATAAAAATCTTCCTGAAACGGTGACAAAACGGTGCAAGATCGTGATGCTCTCAAGCTCTGAAAGTTTTAAGGATCTTAACCGCGCCAACAGCAACAGGTATGTGTCCAAATTTTTAAATAAACCGCTTAATGAAGACATATTGGGAGCGATAGCGCTCTGATAGGTCAAAAAGTTGAAAGCGATAATTTTAAAATCATGGCAGAGGAAAAAAGCAAAAATGCATTATCACTGCCTGACTCCATTGATCAATCCGCCTACCACGTCAAAACGCGGATCCTTTCTTCCAGCTTGCCTTTCAGCGAACATGCACAGGAATTCACAGCGAAGGACGAGTATGATCTCGAAGATCTTGTTGCAATAGAATATAGCTATGCGTGGGAACCTCAGCACCTGAGCCACGAATGGTGGCAAATGAATGTACATCCTGATGATTTCCCCGAACTGTTGAGAAATCTGGAAGAAGCCATCTCTGCAGGGAAGAGGTTTCTGATGCATGTTCACAGATTCAGAATTTCCCGGGATGAGTTCATTATGGTGATGAACCGGATTGGAATAGCTTACCGGGACGAGGCTGAACCGTTGCGAATTACGGGAGTGATGATTGACATTACTGATCAGCAGCGGACAGAGAACGAACTGGCCATGATGAACTATTCGCTAGGAAGATATGCAGTGGAATTGGCCCGCTCGAATGAAGAGTTGGCGCAATTCGCCTATATCGCTTCGCATGACCTGCAGGAACCTTTGCGAAGTATCAGTGGTTTTGCCGGTCTGCTCGTTGAACGCAGCAGCGGACAGTTGGATGAGAAAAGCCACGAGTTCATCCGGTTTATTGTGGATGGCACAAAGCGAATGCAACTTCTTATCAGGAATTTACTGGAGTATTCGCGCATCACTACCCAAGAGCAAATGCTGAAGGAGGTGAATCTGGATGAAGTCGTGGACAAAGTGCGGTTTGATCTGGCCCGCATCCTGGAGGAGAAAGGAGGAACGATCACTACGCGGAATTTACCTTCAGTGATGGGGGATGAAAACCAGCTCCGGCAACTCTTTCAGAATTTAATTGGTAACGCTGTCAAATTCAAAAAACCTGATGTGCCTCCCGTTATTACCATTACCGCAGAGGAGCAGGAACGCTACTGGCAGATAACAGTGGAGGATAATGGGATTGGAATAGACATGAACAATGGCGAGCGCATATTCCAGGTATTTCAGCGGTTGCACACCCGCGAGGAATATGAAGGCACCGGTATTGGCCTTGCCATCAGCAAGAAAATAGTGGAAAAACATAAAGGAGATATTTGGATGGAATCGCGCCCCGGCCACGGAACCAAATTCCATTTTAGCCTGATAAAATAGTATTGATCATGGATTCAGTTTCAGGCAAAACCATGTATCAATGAAATCATTTCTTAACCACCAGCCCCCGATTTTTTAATTTTTAGCATGGGAAAAGCAATGAATAATTTACTAAGAATTCTGTTGGTGGAGGATAATCCGGCTGATGCCGGCCTGATCGGGGAGAAGCTGCGAACGAATGGGCTGACGAAGTATAACATTTCCACAGTGCCACGGCTGGCAGAAGCAATTTCGTTTCTCGCAGGCAATGTGGTAGACGCCATTTTGCTCGATCTTTCATTGCCGGACTACACGGGGCTTTCAGGACTTCAACATTTGCAACAGAAATATTCTGCTGCACCAGTGATCGTATTGACGGCCTGTGAGGACGAACAATTGGCGCTTTTGGCAATACAGGCCGGAGCGCAAGATTATCTTTATAAAGATGAATTATCTCCGCAGTTGCTTCACCGCGCTATTCATTATTCCATTGAACGGCATAAAAGCGAGGAGCGCCAGCGGCAGTATGATGCACAATGCCGCACTTTGCTGGAAAACAATACGGACCTTATCTGGTCAGTAGACGATCGGGAAAATATCATTTATATAAACTCCAGGGCCAGGGAGTATTTCGGTGAGCTTTATGGCGTAAGCATCTCTGAAGGAAGCAATTTCAGCAGGATCTTACCGCCTGAGCAGAAACGACTCTTCAGAAAAGGGCTGGAAAAAGCGAAGAAGGGCGAGCGAATCACCCTTTCGGAATTTCAGCCTTATGGCAATGCAAGTTATTTTGATTTAAGCATTTATCCTATTTCTGGGACCGATGCAAAGATCTCCGGGGTATCCTTTTTTGCCAGGGATGTAACATCACGGAAATTATCAAAGCAAAGCCTTCTTGAGCATCAGGCACATCTAAAAGGCATTCTTGAAACCAACATGGATTACATCGTTGCGCTGGATAAGGATTCCTGTGTGCTGGTATATAATGAAAAAGCCCGGGAGTTTTTTCGTGAAACCTACGGACACGAGCTTGAGAAAGGCATGGCAGTTTTAGAGGTAATGGACAAAGGCCATCGAGTCCATTGGGAGGATATATGTAATCGTGTATTGTTGGGTGATCGAATAACAATCAACAATATCCACTTACCGCTTAATGGCCGGTACTATGATTATACGGCATATCCTATCCAGTTAAAGAATGGAGAGATACAGGGCATAACTTTCTTTTTCAGAGATGTGACCGAACGAAAAATGAGCGATGATGAGATCAGGATAAGTGAAGGCAGGTTCACTTCGCTGGTAGAAACCATGCATGAGGGATTGACTTATGCCAGCATGGATGACATTATGCTTTTTTGTAACGACCAGTTTTGTGCAATGACTGGCTACAAGAAGACAGAGCTGATAGGCAAGAATATTACAGATCTTCTTGTGCCGGAAGACTGGAAGGAATTTTTGATAGCCAGGAAGGAACTGCGAAAGCAGGGTGTTAAAGACAATTACGAATTTCAGTTGCTGAAGAAGAACGGTAAAAGGATCTGGATACTCACCAGTTCCACCCCAATGTACAATGATTCCGGAGAGGTGGAAGGCATTTTCAGCACCCATACGGATATTTCAGAGATGAAGCAGGCCATTGAGGACGTAAGAAAAAGCGAAACGAAATACCGTACATTACTTCAGACCATGCACGAAGGAATGGTACATGTGAACAATGAAAATATGATCCAGTATGCCAATGCCCGTTTTTGCGCGATGACCGGTTACAGCGAGCAGGATCTGATCGGTAGGTTTATATATGACCTCGTGTTTGAAGACGAAGACAGAGAATTGATCAGGCAGAAAACGGAACTGCGGAAGCTTGGAATCGGAGATCAGTATGAGCTGAGATTGAGACGCATAGACCAGGATAGCATCTGGGTGCTGGTGAATGGTTCTCCTGTAAAGGACGAAGAGGGGAAAGTGATAGGCGCTATGGGTACTTTTACCGATATTCAGGACATGAAGCTGGCAGAGCAGAAACTTATAGATAAAAATGAAGAGCTTAACACTTTCGTTTACAAGGCCTCGCATGACCTGAAAGGGCCCCTGGCTTCTATTATCGGACTTACCAACCTTGCCTCAGGTGAAATACAGGATGGGATGGCTCAAGAGTACTTTCAATTGATTTCCAAGAGTACTCAACGCCTCGACCGGATATTACTTGAATTGCTGCAAACCGTGAGGATTCGCCACAATGGTATTACAAATTCCAGGATTGACATGCCTTATATCGTAGAGGATGTGCTGCAAAGTATTTCTTCCGCAGAAGGCTATGACAAAATACGCATAAAAAAGCAGCTTGATCATATTCCGATTTTTTACAGCGATAAAAATCTTCTGATTTCTATTCTTCAGAATATAATTGATAACGCCATGAAGTACCACGATTGCAAGGCTCCTGATCCTTATGTGGCACTCCTGGTGTATAAACTGGGACCGTGCCTTAAAATTGAAGTGGAAGATAATGGCCCCGGTATCAGCATTGCGCAGCAACAAAAAGTGTTTGAAATGTTTTACAGAGGGAGCCTTCAGGCAAAGGGTACCGGTCTGGGACTATACATTGCAAAAAATGCTGTTGAGAAGCTGAATGGAGAGATCCGGCTGGAGAGCGCTGAAGGCGCAGGTACGCGGTTTATTATTACCTTGCCCTGGATTAATGAAGAACAAAATGACGGTGCAGATGCATACTCAAGACCCATATCGCCATCAATATTTTCAATACCCATTGAAAAATGAGATAGGAAGACTAATATTGTGTTTTACCAGTAAATTAACAGATCCTTTATTTAAACCATAATCTGATGAAGAAGAGTAACAAAGCCGGGAAGGCAAGTAAGTATGACAACGTGTTGTTGATAGACGACAATGAGATAGATAATTTCATCAATGAGCGGATTATCACCACTAGCGATTTTGCTGATCATGTAGTGGTTGAATCATCCGGAAACAGCGCCTTGGATTACTTGAAGCGAACGCTTGAGAAAGAACAAGATTTACCCCGAATAATTTTTCTCGATCTTAATATGCCCGTAATGGATGGCTTTGGGTTTCTGGATGAATATGACAAGCTTTTCCAGAAATACCCCCGGATGAAGGACGAGACAAAGGTCATAGTACTTTCCTCTTCCATAAGTCCGGCTGATCTTGACAGGGCATCCAAAAGTCCTTATGTGTACAAATACCTTAATAAGCCCTTAAACGAAAAGTATTTGGAAGCCATCAATATTTGAGCTGATGGAAGCATAAAAAAAGCGCTGGCGGAAAATGATCTGCCAGCGCTTTTTTTGTGCCGAAGGCGGGACTTGAACCCGCATGGCCTCACGGCCACACGCCTCTGAAACGTGCGTGTCTACCAATTTCACCACTTCGGCAAAAGGAAGTGCAAAATTAAAACTATCTTTCCTAACCCGGGCAAGCCGGAAGTAAAAAACAAGTTGCTAAAAGCGTCAGCATTGATAGGCTGCATAAAGATTTATTGTTTATGATTTCTTGCGTCTCCGGCTTCCTGAATTTTATGCCGGTTTTGCAGGGAAAATTAAAAAGAACAACCGCAGCCATTGAAGCACTACTCCGATTCAGGTAATTTTTTAACACTTTCGCGGACTTTAAATACTGAATATGAAAAAGCTTGCGCTGCACTGGCAAATCATTATTGGCCTTTTACTGGGAATTGGCTGGGCATATCTTTCCAGCTTCCTTGGATGGAGTGAGTTTACCCAGGATTGGATAAAGCCCTTTGGAACCATATTTATCAATCTGCTGAAGCTTATAGCGGTACCGTTGGTCCTTTTCTCCATCATCAAAGGAATAAGCGGCCTGAGCGATGTAACCAAACTTGGGCGGATCGGCATTAAAACCCTGGGGATATATCTCATCACCACCGTCCTGGCAGTTAGCATCGGTTTGGGGTTGGTGAATGCAATCCAGCCCGGCAAGTTGCTATCTGAAGACCAGCGGCTGCAGAATCGGATAGAGTATGAAAATTGGGTGGCAGGCAAGGAAGGTGTGGAAATTTTGGATGACAAGCAGATAGTTCCTGCAGCAGGCCTCAGCGATACAGCCAATTTGCCGGAAGCAGAGAAAACCGCTGAGATAGATGAATTCGTTAAAGAGAAAATCGAATCGGCTGAAAAGGTTAAGGAAACCAGTCCGTTACAATTTCTGGTAGACATGGTGCCGAGCAATATTTTCCTATCTCTGAATGACAACAGCCTCATGTTGCAGGTGATATTCTTCGCCATCTTCTTTGGGATCACCCTTCTTCTTATTCCGGGAACTCATGCTGAACCCGTTATCGCATTCATCACAGGTATAAATGAGGTTTTCCTGAAAATGGTGGACATTGTGATGAAAGGTGCCCCATTTTTCGTTTTCGCCCTCCTGGCAGGAACACTTTCAGATTTAGCGGGAAACGATCCTACATCAGTAAATGAGGTTTTTAAAGGACTAGGCTGGTATGCCCTCGTGGTTTTTGCCGGTCTTGCGCTGGTAGTCATCGTGGTTTATCCCGTTATTCTCACAACTTTTATCAAACGACTTTCCTACACCGGATTTTTCAAAGCCATAGGGCCTGCACAGATGTTGGCATTTTCTACCAGTTCCAGCGCAGCTACTTTGCCTGTAACGATGGATTGCGTTCAGGATAATCTTGGCGTTTCGCGTGATGTAAGCAGCTTCGTTCTGCCGGTAGGAGCTACCGTAAATATGGACGGCACCAGCCTTTACCAGGCGGTGGCGGTCGTTTTCCTGGCGCAATTCCACATGGTGGATTTAACATTAGGACAGCAACTCACCATCGTACTGACAGCAACACTTGCCTCTATTGGCTCAGCCGCAGTGCCGAGTGCCGGCCTCATTATGCTCATCATTGTGCTGGATTCTGTTGGACTGAACCCCGCATGGATTGCCATCATTTTTCCGGTAGACCGAATACTGGACATGTGCCGGACGGTGGTGAACGTTACCGGTGATGCTACGGTTGCTACCCTAATAGCAAGTTCAGAAGGAGAACTAAATTACAACCCGGAAGCGCACAAATGAAAAATATCGCCCACATTACCGGTTCAAGTTCGGGAATAGGAAAGGCCATCGCAGAAATTCTTCTCGAGAGAGGTTGGAGGGTCTTTGGCTATTCACGCAGGCAAACCATCCATCACAGCCGCTACAGCCATCGCTCAGTTGACCTTTCCATACCGGAAGCCGCTGGAGATATTGACTTTAGTAAAGAACTGAAGGATGCGCAAAAAGTAGTGCTGATAAACAATGCCGGGCAAACAGATCCGGTAAAAAGACTTGGTGCTTTGCCTGAGCCGGAACTCATAAAGGGAATTCATCTCAATTTAACGGCTCCGATTATTTTGATGAACAGCTTCCTGAAAATTCCAACCCGGCCTGAAATGGAACGGATCATTATTAATGTGAGCACTGGCGCGGCAAAAATCCGGTAAAGGGCTGGACTTTATATTGTGCTACCAAAGCGGCACTGGATATGGCTACAAGGGTGGCCGCAGAAGAAAATGCTGATAAACAATGCAAAATATTTGCAATAGCACCCGGAATTGTGGATACGGAGATGCAGGACGCGATTCGCGAGGCAGATTCCAGCCATTTTCCCCGCCTGGAGGAATTCAAAACATTCAAGAAAGAAAATAAATTAAAGGATCCTGAAGAAGTGGCCAGGGCGTATGTCCGCATTTTAGAACGGCCGGATCATTTTACGGAGGTTATTTTTGCAGTTTAAATTTTATAAAGGAACATGAAGATTTTATTGATAATAGTACTGGGCTTCGTATTAGGAATTGATTTTCTTGCTGCACAGGAAAAGCAGCAGGTAATCTGTGGAACCGATTACAGAAGTGCTTTAATGGCTGAAAAGTATCCTCAGCTTGCGGCTGAACGCGAGAAAAAGGAACAGTTGATCTATGAGATGAGCCAGGCGCGAGAAGAAGGGCAAATGGATGAAGCCGGAGGTTCCGGAGCTTCCCGCATTGTTCCGGTGGTTTTTCACATTATTCATCAATATGGCCCGGAAAATTTATCGAAGCAAACGATTCTTGATGCGGTAGAACAGTTGAACCTGGATTGGCAAAAAGACAATCCCGATCTGAGCCAGGCACGTACTGTTTTCCAGGCCGTGGCGGCTGATATGGATGTAGAATTCAGGTTGGCGCGCAAAGACCCAACGGGCAATTGTACGGAAGGTATCGTCAGGGTGGAGTCGCCCCATACTAATCGAGGTGAGGATGTTGCAATTAAAAATCTGAGCCGTTGGGATACACGGAAGTACCTCAATATTTGGGTGGTAAGGGATATTGCCTCCATTGACGGATTTACAACTGCCGGTTATGCATTTTTTCCAGGTGCCGTTTCTAACGCACTGGACGGTATCGTGATAGATGCTGATTTTATGGGCGCAGGCGAACGTACCCTTACTCATGAAGTCGGACATTACATGAACCTGTATCACCCTTTTCAGGGCGGATGTGGCGGCAGCAATTGCAACCTCTCCGGTGACAGGGTTTGCGACACCCCTCCCACAGCACAACAAAATTTTGGCTGCGATAAATCCACGAATTCATGTAGTAATGATTCCCCTGACCAGCCTGATATGCTTGAAAATTTTATGGACTACTCTAGCTGTGATGTTATGTTTACTACCGGGCAGAAGGTTCGGGTGGATGATGCTTTTACAGTATACAGATCTCAATTGATTTCTCAATCCAATCTTGTCGCCACCGGCACGGATCAGCTTTATCCCTCGCTTAATTGCAAGCCTATAGCTGATTTTCATTCTGAAGTCCAGGTGGTATGCCAGGGTGAAAGCATCCAGTTTGAAGACCTTAGCTACAACGGGTCAGTAACCAATTACCTCTGGAATTTTAGTGGCGGCTCACCCTCTACCTCCAGTTCTGCCAATCCTGAGATTACATACAATACACCCGGATTATATAACGTCTCCCTTACAGCCACTAATTCAGCGGGCTCCGGCACTACGGAGAAAAAGCTTTTCGTGAATGTGTTGGCGGACGTCAGCAGCACAAAAGCCCCTTATTCCGAAAGTTTTGAAAACCAGAATTTTGCAGCAACTGGATGGTCATTTGAAACCGATCACAGCACTATTGAATGGACAAGGTCTGACAACGCTTCATTCAGTGGGAACTACTCGCTGTATCTAAATAACCGTAGCATTTCCAGTTCGGATGGGATCTACAGCGCTACCATGCCTCCTGTAGACCTGGGTGCAATGCTTACGGCTGAATTGGAGTTTAAGGTCGCCTATGCCCAGAGAAGTTCTTCATCCACAGATCAGCTCCGTATCTATGTATCGCAGAATTGTGGCAAAACCTTTAGTCCCCGCTTTGTGCGTTCTGCCAGCACATTGGAAACTGCAGGCGGCCAGTTTATTAACTCGAATTTTGTTCCTAGCCAGAGTCAGTGGCAAACCCTTAGTTTAAGTCTCGGAAATTATTTAGATGTGAGAAATCTTGTCATTCGATTTGACTTCATTTCGGGTGGTGGAAATAACATTTATATTGATGATATTCAAATCTCAGGTGCAGTGGGCATAGAGGATCAAATGGCCGGAAACCGCATGATCTCATTTTACCCAAATCCCTTCAGCAGCGCGGTGAATATGGAACTGAATACCACAGATGCAAGGGAGGTTTCCTTCACAGTTCTTGACGCTGTGGGACGCGAACTCACAACCATAGATTTGCAGCAGCTTACCGGTAAACAGGAAATTTCCTTCAGCCCTTCTGAATTGAACATAAAATATCCGGGCATGTATTTCGTGCGTGGAAGAATTGATGATGCTCCCTTTGCTTATAAGCTTACTTATTTAAACCCCTGATTTCGAAATGGTAAAAAACCTCGTTATAGTTGAGTCGCCTGCCAAGGCTAAAACAATAGAAAAGTTTCTGGGAAAAGATTACACGGTCACCTCATGCTATGGACATATCCGTGATTTGGCTCCCGACAAACTTTCTGTTGAAGTAGAAAAGAATTTTGAACCGCATTATGAAATTCCTGATGATAAAAAGAAACTAGTCAGGGAACTGAAGAAACTTGCCGAGGAAGCAGAAATGATCTGGCTTGCAACGGATGAGGACCGCGAGGGAGAGGCCATCTCGTGGCATTTGAAAGAAGCATTGGGCCTGAAGAATGATTCCATTAAGCGTATTGTTTTTCATGAAATTACGAAGAATGCAATCCTGCAGGCCATAGCTTCTCCGCGCTCAATCAACGAGAATCTGGTGGATGCCCAGCAGGCACGCAGGGTTTTGGACAGGTTGGTGGGTTTTGAGCTTTCCCCAATATTGTGGCGGAAGATCAAGCCTGCTTTGTCAGCCGGACGTGTGCAGTCTGTAGCCGTCAGGCTGGTGGTTGATCGCGAGCGGGAAATCATTGCCCATAAAGCTTCAGATTTCTATAAAATTTCCGCAGTTTTTAACGTAAAGACGAAAGACGGTAAGTCTGCCGAACTAAAGGCGGAATTGCCCCAAAAGCTGAAATCTGCTGAGGAAGCCGGCTCATTTTTAAATGAATGTACTAAGGCGATATATTCCATTTCCGATATTGAAGTAAAACCGGCTAAAAAATCTCCGGCTGCTCCGTTTACTACCTCAACTTTGCAACAGGAGGCAAGTCGCAAACTCGGTTTCTCGGTGAGTCAAACCATGATGGTGGCGCAGAAACTCTATGAAGCAGGACACATCACCTACATGCGTACTGATTCAATGAATCTTTCAGAATTGGCGCTGGAATCAGCAGAAAAGAAGATAAAGGAAAGCTATGGCGAGAAATATCATAAGAGACGCCAGTATGCAACAAAGAGCAAGGGCGCTCAGGAAGCGCACGAAGCTATTCGCCCCACCTATATGGAAAATGAAGAAGTAGGTGGCGACAATTCCTCAAAGCGGCTCTACGACCTGATCTGGAAGCGGACTATCGCCTCTCAAATGGCTAATGCTGAATTGGAAAGAACCACCGTCAAAATTGACATCTCTACGAATAAAAGCCAGCTTCAGGCCCAGGGCGAAGTGCTGAAGTTTGAGGGATTTCTAAAGGTATACCTGGAAGGTAAGGATGATGAGGACGAAGAATCGGAAGCCAGCGGAATGTTGCCGCCTCTGAGCAAGGGCCAGGAACTTGACCTTCGGTACATGCAGGCCATTCAGCGATTTAATCGCCCTGCGGCAAGATATGCTGAAGCCTCTTTGGTGAAAAAGCTGGAAGAACTTGGTATCGGTAGGCCGTCTACTTACGCTCCTACTATTTCTACCATTCAGAAACGCGGCTACATTACGAAGGAAAACCGGGAGGGGCAAACACGGAAATACACCGTAATGACCCTGAAAAACGGTGAAGTGGCCACGAAAGAAGAACAAGAGAACTTCGGAGCAGAGAAAGGAAAACTTTTTCCTACCAACATAGGAATGGTGGTGAATGATTTTCTGATTGATCACTTTGCCGGTATTATGGATTTCAATTTCACTGCAAAAGTTGAGAAGGAGTTTGATGAAATCGCTGAAGGAGGAAAGGATTGGCAGAAAATGCTTGGAAGCTTTTACTTTCCATTTCATAAAACGGTAGAGGAAACCCAAAACAAAAAAGTAGAAAGAAAAGAAGTACATCTCGGCACTCATCCTGAAACGGGCGAACCCATGATAGGGAAAGTAGGCCGGTACGGTCCTTATGTTCAGATCGGGGAAGGCTCGGAGGATGAAAAGCCAAAATACAGCAAGCTTAAAAGCGGTCAGCTTCTGGAAACCATCACGGTAGAGGACGCGCTGGAATTGTTCAAGCTGCCTCGCACGGTAGGCGAATTTGAAGAATTGGAGATTGTGGCGGACATCGGGCGTTTCGGCCCTTATTTGCGTCATGACGGCCAGTTTTATTCTTTGCCAAAAACCCTGGATCCATTGGAAGTAACGGAGGAGCAGGCAAAGGAGCTGATCTCCGAAAAGCGCGAAGCCAAGAAAAAACAGGAGATCAAAACTCTGGAATATGAAGGCAAGCCGCTGCGAATTTTGAATGGCCGCTACGGCCCCTACATTTCATACAATCGGCTTAACGTGCGCATTCCGAAGGATAAAGTTCCGGAAGACCTCACACTAGAGGAGGTAGCAGAACTGGTGCAAAACCACAAGAAAAGCCCTCCAAAGGGAAAGCGGAAGGCCAAGAAAAAAACCTAACCATCAGGCATATTGTAGTTATTATTTAGCCCGAAAGAGAATACGCTCTGTTGTGTTGGATTCCAAAGAAATACAAGCGCTCATTAGCCTGCTTGATGATACTGACGAAGAAGTCGTAAATCATGTTGAGGAGAGAATACTGGCATTGGGTACGCCTGTCATTCCGGCTCTTGAAGTCCTCTGGCATACGCAGGCCAGCCATGCTCTCCAGCAGCGCATTGAAACACTCATCCATCAGCTTCAATACACCGAAACACTACAGAATCTCAAATCCTGGGCAAAGGATGGGGCAAAGGATCTTTTTGAAGGTGCATTCCTTGTGGCCAAATTCCGGTATCCCGGTCTTGACCGGCAGGATCTGAGCAATAAAATAGATCAACTGAAGCTGGATGCCTGGCTGGAACTGCATAACGATCTTTCGTCCCTGGAGAAAGTTAGGGTGCTGAACTATATCTTTTACCAGGTTCATGGTTTTAAAGGAAATACAGAAAATTATCATTCTCCTGATAATAGCTTTATTAACCGCGTGCTAGAGACAAAAAAAGGAAATCCTATTTCTCTGGCTATTATTTATTCTGTTATAGCTCAGAGGCTGAATATCCCCATCTTCGGAGTAAACCTGCCCCAGCATTTTATCCTTGCATACCGTGACGATACAAAGATCAGAACACAGAGTGCATATAATGCCGGGAAGAATTACCTTCATCACCAGGCCGGAGGTAATGTGCTTTTTTATATCAATGCCTTTAACAAGGGTCTCGTTTTCAGCAAATGGAATATTGACCAGTTCCTGAAGCAACTCCAGGTTGAACCTGAGGATTTTTATTATGAGCCCTGTGGCAATGTAGATATTATTCTGCGCATCATCCGCAACCTGATCTTCTCCTATGAAAAGCTGAAAAATCCGTCAAAGTCGCGCGACATGCAGGCGCTGCTGGAACATTTGCAGCCATATTCCTCCCTGATCCTGTAGGAAGATAATTTACTGAAAACGCCCTGGTTGTTTAGGATTTCAGGGAAAAATCAAAGGATAATAATTATTGAGGAATGGTATCCAGCCCCAGAATTTTCACTCCTTGTTCAAATACAATATCTACAGGAATGTCACGGGCTGTCAAGCGGTCCAGGTCTTCCTGCAATTGTGGGCTGACGGAGCCTATTTCCTGCATCAGTTCCTCTGTACCGGCTTTATCACCATCGCCCTGCAACATCAGGATCTTTTCCGAAAGTGAGTTCATAGCGGCCTGCATTTTTGCCATATCTACCCGGTAGCGTCCGTTTTCAGGATCGCGGGTAAATGCGCCTGCGTCTCTGAAATAGTTAAACCGGAGCATGTTGGCCTTTCCATGAGCGCTGGCCGCTCCGAAACGAACGGATCTGAAAATACTTGCCATAAAGGTGACATAATATTCTTCGAGTGCTCCCTTAATTTCTCCCTGCTCATGCAGTTCTGTAACCATGTATAAGCCCAGAATATCCGCCTTTCCTTCCTCCAGCGCGGAGGCATGTTCCTGCAAGGCCTCTCTTACCGTTTGGGTTCCATCAAGTGTATTCTTAATGCCCAGACCATGCGCCACTTCATGGAACATGGTGTTGGCAAAAAATGCATCGAAAGTGATGTGCTGCTGTTGGTCTTCCGCAATCAACTCCTGAGAAACAGGGATGAGGATTTTCTCGAATTTGGCCTGCATAGCATTTTTCAGTTGCAATCTGCGCGTCCCTTTTTCTAGCTGCACCTGCTCATCATTGGGCAAGTTGATGGCGATGGTCTTGCTGCCGGCATTACAATCTCCGGCATAAAATATTACATCATAAGCATTGAGTTCGCTATCGGTGCCCGGCTTTTCCGCTTTGTATCTTGCTGCTACCGGCAACCCTTCCTGCAGAGATGGGAGCATAGCAGCATATTTAGAGAGGCGGCTGCTCCATTCCTTGTCTTTTACCAATACATAAGCTTCATGGGCTGCTTTTAGTCCCATGAGTTTATCCTCATAATTTTCAATCGGCCCTATCACGATGTCAAGCGTGTTATCCTTCATATCAAGCCAGGCCATGTCGCTTTGGCGGTATTGATCATTGAGCAGGGCATCTGCGCGCAGGCTCAGGTAGTTGCGGAGTCCTTTGTCTTCGGCAAGTTCTGCTGCTCTCAGCAGGAGGTCTGCTGCCCTTACATTTTGATCTGTAAAGGCTTCGTGATACCAGATACTTTTCAGGCTGCCGTCTTCACTTCTCCTTATCAGCGTGTATTGGCTGTTTTTATTTTCTGCTGATGATGCTTCAAATTCCTCCCTGGTCAACCCGGCAGGATAGAAATTGGCTGTCAGAGGTTTTGCGCCATAGCCCTGTATGAACGGTTCATTATTGTTCAATCTATCCCATGGGCCGTAGTTTATGTTTACGAATTTTCGCACGGCTTCATCTTCGATACGCGGCAGCAACGTGTCCTGTCCACCAAAAGCCTCTGTCCAGAATATCTCATCCATAAGCTGAGATGCTTCAATCAGCAACGGGATCATCTGTTTCTGCCTGTTAGTCAATGAGCTGAGGTCCGCAGTAAGTTCCACGGAGACATACTTGTTGAGAAGCTGTTCAATGTCATAGCCTTCGGCCACTGAAATATATTGAGAGGTATCGGTCCCTCCGGCTGTCTGCTCGCTATCAGAGCCTGAATTATCGCAGCCTGAAAAAAATGCGATGGGTGCGGTTAGCAGGAAAGGAAGATATTTCTTCATGATATTAAATAGTTTAGTGAATGTAATGGAGGCGAATATAGATAAGGAAATATAAAGCACACAAAAAAAGCGGCCTCATTCAAGAGTACCGCTTTTCAAAATTTTAAGCTCCAGTGAAGTATTATTCGTTATAATAGCTATTGAGTTTGCTTTTTAAATCTTTTCGGGCAAAGTGGATCCGGCTTTTCACCGTTCCAATAGGAAGGCCCAGGTCGTCAGCTATTTCCTGATACTTGAATCCTTTAAAATGCATCAGGAACGGAATTTTAAAATCGTTGCTGATATGCTCAAAGGCTCGGCTGATGTCGTCCATATTGAGTTTTGACTCACCACTGTTGTCCTGCATTCTTTCAGTAGGACTGAGGTAAAAAAGATTGTCAGTGGAATCAATAATAACCTTCCGTTTAATTTTTCTCCGGTAGTTATTAATGAAGATGTTCTTCATGATGGTGTACAACCATGCTTTCAGGTTGGTGCCTTCCTTGAATTTATCCCGGCTTGACAGTGCCCTGAGCATGGTTTCCTGCAAAAGATCTTTTGCATTATCCATATTTCGCGTCAGGTTGAGCGCTATGGGTTTCAGGGAGGTGGAGTATTCATAAACGCGGGAGGTAAAGTCTGAGTTGGACATAGGAGTAAAATTTAGTTTGCTCTGGAATTGATTTCGAACTTATAGAAAGTTCCTGTCTCTTCCAAATATTTTCAGACTGAATTTAGGTAGTAATACTTAAAGCTATGGCACTCCGGGGTTCTAACGCCAAAATTTATTTTTTGGCGGTTTTAAACGGTTCAAAAAAAACCTTTTTTGATCTTAGAATCTATTTTTCTGATTAAATAATATTTATTTTATATTTTATTCATACTTATGTAAAATGGAGGCTTTTTACTTTTGACAGGACGATAATAAAGTTTCCTTCCGGGAGCAATACCTAAGAATAATATAGACACCTAAGTAAATTAAAAAAGCCGTGACAACCAAAGTCGCCACGGCTTCAAAAATCACCAATCATCAGTCGTCAGGCTTTGCTCTTGTAATATCCCTTTAATTTTCCCTTTAGTTCTTTCCGTGCAAAGTGAATCCGGCTTTTTACCGTACCGATAGGAAGTTCCAGATCGTTGGCAATTTCCTGGTATTTGAAACCTTTAAAATGCATCAGGAAAGGAACCTTGAAGTCAGGACTCATCCTGGAAAATGCTTTGTCTATATCCTCCATATTCAGATTCGATTCGCCATTATTATAAATTGTACGATCTGTGGAATTAATGAAGTAGTTGTTATCAGTGGTGTCAATGATCGTGTTCCGCTTCATCTTTCTGCGATAGTTATTGATGAAGATGTTCTTCATGATGGTATAAAGCCATGCCTTAAGGTTTGTGCCTTCCCGGAACTTGTCTTTGCTGGAAATTGCCCTTAGCATTGTTTCCTGGATCAGGTCATTGGCGTCTTCAGAATCCTTCGTGAGGCTGAGCGCAATAGGCTTTAAGGAAGTGGAACTGTCAATTACTTGCGTGTTGAATGCTTGAGTAGTCATAATAACTGGCTTTTTTAGTTGAAAAATGGGTTGCCTGATCAAACAATGGGTCAAATATACGTAGGGGATTTATAATACGCAAGTATTAAATAAAATTTTTTAGGTGGTATTACTTATCTTATCTTGTATCTCAGTAATATCAAGGGTTTTAATTGAATGAAAAGATCATTGCATCCTCGTTTTTCGTTTGCAGGCTTGTAAAAAATTTTGAGTAAAAAGAGATTGAATAAGTATATATACGTTACGCTTTAGGAGGATAGGTGATTATATGGAGAGGATTTGCTAAAAATACTGGTAAGTAGATGGTTGAGGCCGTTCGGGAATTTTCACTCATATACATTTGCAGAAATTTTCAACCGTGCGGTCCATCATCATTCTTCGTGATCTGATCTATAAGGATATGCTGCTTGAGGTCCGGCAGCGATATGCCCTGAGCGGAATTGTGCTCTACGTCTTCAGCACTGTTTTTATCGTTTACCTGTCCTTCGTAGTGATAGATCCCACCGCCTGGATTTCGCTGTACTGGATCATCATTCTTTTTGCTTCTGTGAATGCCGTGGCCAAAAGCTTTATGCTGGAAGGACAGGGACGGCTGCTCTATTATTACAGCCTCGCAAGCCCGAGCATGATCATCCTTTCTAAGATGATCTACAATTTTTTACTGCTGGTATTTCTATCCTTGCTTGCCTTTATCATCTTCTCATTCTTTATGGGCAACGAGATGGAGAATTTGCAATTCTTTGCACTGGTTCAGTTGCTTGGTAGCAGCGGCTTTGCGTTTAGCTTTACGATGGTTTCGGCCATTGCCTCTAAAGCGCGGAACAGCGCCACGCTTATGCCCATTTTGAGCTTTCCGGTGATATTGCCTCAATTGCTCTTGCTCATCCGCCTCAGCCAGCGGAGCATGGCAGGACTTTCAATTGAAGAAGGAGGGCAGGAATTATGGGCGTTACTGGCGCTGAATGCCATTGTTCTCGTTGTATCTTACTTGCTCTTTCCCTACCTTTGGCGCGAATAATTTATGGTCGTCAAATGATCAAAAAGGGCTATTTATGGAAGACTTTAGCAGTCTTCTTGATTCTTTACACGCTCGTAGCCGGATTCCTTTTTTCTGTACCTGACAAGGTGATCCTGGAAGAGTCCATTCGCAACCTTTATTTTCATGTACCCATGTGGTTCGGGATGATTCTCCTGTTCCTTGTGTCTGCCGGATATGCCATTGCGTATCTGGCTACCAGCAGGGAGAAATATGATATTTACTCTGTTGAATTTGCCAATACCGGAATTGTCTTTGGCTGCCTGGGGATGGTTACCGGAATGGTTTGGGCGCAATACACTTGGGGAGAGTGGTGGAGCAACGATCCCAAGCAACTGGGTTCAGCGATCGGATTACTGATTTATTTCGCATACCTGGTATTGAGAAGTTCATTTGCCGAAGAACACCAGCGGGCGAAGATCTCTGCGGTGTACAACATTTTTGCACTTTCGGCACTCATCCCGCTCATTTTTGTGCTCCCCCGGATGACGGATTCACTCCACCCCGGCAATGGCGGCAATCCTGGATTTAATGCTTATGATCTTGACGATCAGATGCGCCTGGTGTTTTATCCGGCAGTTCTCGGATGGGCACTGTTAGGCGTCTGGTTCGCGCTGCTCAGAACCCGTATTTCCCTGCTTCATAATTCAATCCTTTTTGATGAATAAAATTGCTTTATCATGTTTGTTTTTCACGCTATCAGCATGCATAGTTTTTGCGCAGCAAGCTGATACTTCAGCTTCGCTGGACGGGTTTATGAGAAGTTCTGACAAATTATATGTTGTCGTTGCTTCGCTTGTTATCATCTTTGCAGGAATTATAATGTATTTGATCAGCATTGAACGAAAGTTGAAAAAACTGGAAGATCAAAATCGTAATAAATGAAAAAATCCAATATAGCAGGACTCATAGTTATTGGCATTGCCATTTCTATCCTGATTTCTACGATGGGTGATGCCTCTACATTTGTCACCTTTTCAGAAGCATCCAAATATCCAGAGAAGGATTTCCACGTAATTGGCGAACTGGATTCTGCCGGTGAGCTTTACTACAACCCCGTTGAGGATCCCAACTATTTCTCCTTTTATCTCCGCGATAATAATGGGGAGATCCGGAAAGTCGTTTACCATGACACCAAACCGCAGGATTTTGAGCGTTCTGAAAAAGTGGTGATCGTAGGTAATGCGAATGGCGAGGAGTTTCATGCCACTAAGATTCTGATGAAATGTCCGTCAAAGTACAATGCGGACCAATCGGAATGGCAGGAGGCATCAGTGAACTAGATGGAAAATAACTTTTCAGGCGAACACCTTTTTCCGGGATATTTGGGCTATCTCTTTGTAGCCCTTTCTTTTGGATTCGCTCTATACGCGCTCATTTCCTATTACTTTTCGCTTCGCAATCCGCTGGATCGCCTCTGGCGCAACTCCGGCCGTACAGCATTCGTAGTACATTCTGTTGCCATCCTCGGCATTATCGGCACCCTCTTCTATCTCATCTATAATCATTACTACGAATACGACTATGTCTGGAAGCATTCGTCAAATGATCTTCCCGTTTACTATATGATCTCCTGCTTTTGGGAGGGTCAGGAAGGGAGTTTCCTGCTTTGGGCATTCTGGCATGTGGTGCTGGGGCTGATACTCATCCGCGTTGCCGGAAAATGGGAGGCTCCGGTAATGATGGTCATGGCCGCAGCGCAGCTTACACTCACCAGCATGTTGCTGGGAATCGAGATTTTCGATACTAAGATCGGCAGCAATCCATTCATCCTTTTGCGCGATGCAATGGCCGGTGCGCCTATTTTTGCCAGCCCTGATTATCTTGAAAAAATTACGGACGGAAATGGCCTTAATCCACTATTGCAGAATTACTGGATGGTTATTCATCCCCCTGTATTATTCCTTGGTTTTGCCTCCACCATTATTCCTTTCGCTTACGCAATGGGCGGATTGTGGAAACGCGAATACACCGAATGGATAAAACCGGCTTTCCCCTGGACGGCCTTCTCGGTTGCCATTTTTGGCGTGGGTATTTTAATGGGTGGAGCCTGGGCTTATGAGGCCCTGTCATTTGGTGGTTTCTGGGCCTGGGATCCTGTGGAAAATGCTTCCCTCATTCCGTGGTTGGTTCTCGTAGCCGGTTTGCACGTGATGCTCATTTATAAGAAAACCGGCAATTCCCTGAAGCTGGCCTACATTCTACTCATCACCACTTTTATTCTGGTGCTCTATGCCACCTTCCTTACCCGGAGCGGAATCCTGGGCGATACTTCCGTACATTCATTTACAGATCTGGGCCTTTCCGGGCAATTGATATTCTTTATGGCTTTCTTCCTCATAGCCGCCATCATTTCTATGGCAGTTTCCTGGAAAAAAATTCCGGTTACGGAAAGAGAGGAGAAGCTTTATTCGAGAGAATTCTGGATGTTCATTGGCGCATTAGTGCTGCTGCTGTCTGCCGCTCAAATAGTTATTTCCACTTCCATTCCGGTATTTAATGCCATAGCAGGAACGAATTTCGCCCCGCCTACTGAACCTATTGCGCATTACAACAAATTCCAGGTGCCCATTGCAATGGTGATCGCCTTGCTCACCGGGATGACTCAATATCTGCGATACCGCAATACACCCAAAAAATTATTTCTCAAACGGCTTTTTCGCGGGCTGGGAATCGGACTCATCATATCTGTAGGGTTGATCGCACTTACCGGTGTTTCAAATGTCCTTTACATCCTCCTGCTGTTTTTCGCTGTATTTACGATTGTCGGGAATCTGGACATTATGATACCCATGATCCGGAAAAAGAACCTGAGATCAAGCGGTGCAAGTGTCGCTCATATCGGAATCGGATTTCTGCTGCTGGGTGCTTTGATCAGCAATGCACAGCAGGAAGTTATTTCCATCAATTCTGCTAATATTTCCTTTGGTGAAGCTTTCGATGAGGAAAGCACACGCGAAAATATTATGCTCATAAAAGACCGGCCGGTGGTAATGGGCAGGTACGTGGTCACCTACAAAGGTGATTCTGTTTCACCGCCAAATACATATTATAAGGTGGAATATCGAAGGGTTGATTCCGAAACGCTGGAAGAGAAAGAGCGGTTTGTTCTCTATCCGGTAGCTCAGATCAATCCGCAAACCGGACTTACGCCAAGTCCTGATACGCGCCACTATTTCTCGAAAGATATTTTTACACACGTTTCCTCAGTTCCGGATAAAACCAGCGAAGATTATTGGGATCATACTTATAAAGAACCCCGCTTGTACCATGCCAATGCCGGAGACACATTACATCTTGAAGATAAAACCCAGGTAGTGGTAGAGTCCATTCTGCCTTTTTCTGATTCGGCTTCCTCGCCTATTAAGGATGTGGATATTGCCGTTACCCTGGAGGTGAAAGTTATGACCTCCTATGCTTCCTATGATGTCAGGCCATCCTATCTTATCTCTGGTACAACGCCTATCCGGCTGCCGAAGGAGATCCGCGATTTGGGTTTGAAAATAGAACTGGCAGGTGTCCATCCTGAGCAGGAGAAGAAATTGTCCATAGCAATCTCAAAGGCTGAAGATCATGTCCCTGACTATATTATTATGAAAGCGATCATTTTCCCCTATATCAATTTTCTTTGGATAGGATCGGTGGTGATGGTGATCGGGCTCACGATGTCAATAGTTTACAGGGTTAAGGAACTGAAGCGTCAAAAGGCATGAATTCGTTGCATTCCATAACCCTTGTGGGTGCTGGAAATCTTGCAACGCACCTCGGACGAGCCCTTGTCAATTCAGGCTACAAGATCAGCCAGGTTTTCTCGCTTTCTGATTACAAAGCCCGGAAACTCGCCTATGAACTGAATTCGGAGTTTATTACCCAACTCGAACAGGTTGACCGCACCTCTGATCTCATTGTGCTGGCAGTAAAGGACGATAAGGTTACCGGGGTAGCTGATTTTATCGGGAAGGTTCCGGGAATTGTGGTGCATGTTTCCGGAAGCGTTCCGATTGAGGCATTAGCCGGAGCCGGGGATGACAAGGGTGTGATCTATCCGCTGCAAACTTTCTCGGTGGACCGGCAGGTGGATTTTGGAGAAGTCTCCGTATGCCTTGAAGCCTCAAATGAGCAGACCCGCATAAAGCTCCGAAACCTTGCTAATACTATCTCCAGGCGCGTATTTGAAGTAGATTCTGATACTAGGCGAAAGCTGCACATGGCGGCTGTTTTCATCAATAACTTTCCCAATCACCTTTATTATATTGCCGAAGAAATGGCAAAGGAAACCGGGGTGCCTTTTGATATATTAAAACCGCTGGCCCTGGAAACGGTGGCCAAGGCATTTGATCTCAGCCCAAAAGATGCCCAGACCGGCCCCGCCAAGAGAGGAGAAGAAACCGTAATGCAGCGCCATCTTCAATTGCTGGATGAGCACCCCATGTGGCAGGAAATATACCGTATGATCTCCGACTCCATTGTCAAGCTTTATCATCGCGAAGATTAAGCAGTTACCGGAACTATTTCCCGCACTTGGGTTTCTTAATCTTTAAACCAGGATTTTTTAATGCCAACTATGGATCAATCAATATTTGCCAAACTTGGAAAAATACGCGGATTTATTTTCGATGTGGATGGAGTAATGACCGATGGATCGCTGATCATTCTGGAGGAAGGAACGATGCTTCGCCAACTCAACATCAAGGATGGGTTTGCCCTCTCCCAGGCCGTAAAGCAACATTTCCAGGTGGGTGTGATTTCCGGCAGCGTGCCGGTGGGAGTGGATATCAGGCTGGAAAAGCTCGGCATTGAGGATATTTATTTTGATCAGGAACATAAGATCCTGGCTTTCGAGAAGTTCCTCCTGGATCATTCTCTGGCATCTACTGAAATATTATATATGGGCGATGATCTTCTTGACCTGCCGCCAATGGAGCGTTCAGGACTCGCGGCTTGTCCGGCAGATGCCGTGCAGGAGGTAAAAGATGCGGCTGACATTGTAACGCAATTGACTGGTGGTAAAGGTTGCGTAAGAGAAATAATCGAGCTCGTGTTGAAGTATCAGAACAAATGGGACGTTAAGTTAAAATGATGCGGTTTCTTAAGCTCATCCGCTTCAACAACCTGCTGATCATGGTTCTTACGCAACTCAGCGTTTACCAGTGCCTCAATCGTTCTTTTTGCCTTAACCGCCCCATCTCCACAGATTTCCTGCTTTTGCTGCTTACCACCCTTTTTCTTGGTGCTGCAGGATATGTCATAAATGATTATTTCGATGTAAAAATTGATGCAGTGAATAAACCCAAAGCGCTGCTCGTAGACCGGTTTATCAAAAGAAGATGGGCCATCGTGCTGCATGTATCGCTCAACCTGACCGCTATTGCCATCGGCTTTTATCTTTCCGAATATCTGGGCCTCAGCTATATTATCGTGGCGTCAGTCCTCTGGTTTTATTCGGTTTCGCTAAAACGAAAGCTGATTATTGGCAATTTGGCCATTGCCCTGCTGATGGCTGCCACGCTGCTGATGGTGAAAATATACGACCCGTCAATCCGGCTCATCTGGGTTGGTTTCTTCGCCTATTTCGCATTTTTCACAGGCTGGATCCGGGAAATAATAAAGGATGTGGAAGACATGCGCGGAGATGCCATGCACAACTGCCGCACATTGCCGGTGGTTTTTGGAATCTATAAATCCAAGCTTGCGGTAATGGTGTTGAATGCGATCATGGGACTCTCACTTATTGCCGCCACAGTGTACAGCTTCTGGCAGGAATTGCCGCTGCTTGGCTGGTACTTCATCCTGGCGGTGCTGCTGCCGTTTGTGGTCTTTGATTATTACGTACGGAAGGCCCATCGGCTCAGGCACTTCAGCCATCTCAGTACCGGGCTGAAACTCATCATTCTTGCCGGGGTGCTGGCCATGCCGGTACTTTGCCTCTCATAGAAAATCCAAATTACCATGCATCCGCTCAACGTAAAAATACTCCTCGCTTCCCGCTCTCCGCGCAGGAAGGAAATATTGGAAAAGGCCGGGTTCCGGTTTCGGTGTGTGCCTGCCGGGATTGATGAAACCCACCCCGCAGAAATGCCAGCGAAAGCAATTCCCGAATACCTGGCAAAGCAGAAGGCAGAAGCCCTCACAAACCAGGTGCAGCCAGGCGAGGTAATTTTGGCTGCCGATACCATCGTAATCCTGGATAACGAGATCCTGGAAAAACCGGCTGATGCAGCAGAGGCAATGCAGATGCTGCGAAAGCTTTCAGGAAAAATGCACACGGTCATTACAGGCGTTTGCCTCAAAACGCAGCAGCAAACGATAACATTCAGTGACCTTTCAGAAGTATATTTTAAGCATTTGGAAAAAGAAGAAATTGACTGGTATGTAAACCAATACAAACCGTTTGACAAAGCCGGAGCCTACGGTGTGCAGGAATTCATTGGCATGATCGGCATTGAAAAAATGGTGGGCTCCTATTTTAATGTGATGGGCCTGCCGGTGCATAAGGTGTACGCAGCATTGAAGAAAATGTAAATCCGGCTTTCCAGCCGGATAAGCCCGGCCATGGGCCAACTCTCGATCTACAACCGTTGTGGCGAAACTATCTGGAAAGGAGAAAATGAAGGCTGGGACGGAACAGTTGCTCATGTAGGTCCGATTTATTATCGGACAATTCCGCGACAGCGGAATATCAGGGCCGGGTAGGAGAGCGGAGTCATCCAGCGGTGGTAGCCCGTTGCCGGGCTTGTCCCAATCATGTAGGTCCGATTTATTATCGGACAATTCCGCGACAGCGGAATATCAGGGCCGGGTAGGAGAGCGGAGTCATCCAGCGGTGGTAGCCCGTTGCCGGGCTTGTCCCAATCATGTAGGTCCGATTTATTATCGGACAATTCCGCGACAGCGGAATATCAGGGCC
>JBBDIG010000029.1 GCA_040880525.1 Bacteroidia bacterium | reverse complement strand
AAATAGACCTAAACTCTTTTGAAAAATCTCTCCAAGAAATAGGGGTCTAAGACAAAACTTTGACAATCATAACAGCATTTATTCTGACATGGACTTTAAATGCTCAATCTCAGACCGACAGTACCAATATTTATCTTCGGGCTTTGTCAGGACATCTTCAGTACCTAATAGAATTCAATCAAGAAAGGCCAGACCTCATTAAGATTCCTGACACCTACTATATTGAAAAAGATTGGATCGCTACAGACAACTTCCCGACTGAGATTGATGGACAAAAGATTGAGATACTGACAAGAGATGATATCATTAAAAAAGTAAAAGGTGACACTTCAATAACATTGTTGGCTGTCAGACCAGTTCAATGGAAGAACGGAAAAATGGAGATTCATGTTATTGAATTTAAAGTATCAGGTAACAAACGAAACCTGAATTATGTCAACCAAATGAATGGAAGCTCATTCCGAATAAAATGCACTTCCAATTCTGAAAGTATTGATTTAGTGAGAATTGAAAAATAAGAAGCACTGGCTATAATTGGGTAGCCCGCCAGCGGTAGCTGACAGAGGAGAGCCTCTCACACCACTGTATCCTTAAATTCTTCAGGGCAGGCCAGGCGGGTCACGTACTGAGCGATTCGTAAAGCACACAACTGCTGCTCTTTAGCATGGAAAAATTTCTTGTATCTTTGACTTTCGGGCCTGTATGAAAGAACCATAAACCCAATGAAAATGAAAATCCTTAAAGTTGTCGGTTTTCTAAGCCTTTTTTCCTCAGCCGTTATTTGCCAGGATTGGTCGCCATTTCCCCTGGGTGCTGTCATGCACTTTTCTTCCGGCAACCAATATCAAAAGGTTTATTTGGACTCCTCCAAAATGAGCGGTGATACAATCTTTTACTTTTATTCCAACACGCTGGTTTTTTCCGACACCTGTATCATTGATCTTGATACAATTCCTTTAGGCGCCATGAATCGGCCTATCGTAGCCGAATATTCTGTTTTGGGAGATACAGTTTTTGCCGGGATATCCAAAACCAAATTCCTTCCTTTTTCAGGTAAGAATGAGACTTGGGAGGACGACAACTACTCATTTAAAGTGATTGAGCTGACCGAAGAAGTAATTTTAGGTCAGTTGGATTCGATAAAATATTTTACGATTACGAATAAAGGAACCAAGTCAACCGATACATTCCGATTGAGCAAACATTTTGGTTGTCTGGAACTAATGCCTTTCCTACAAACACCATTGGTTCAAATGATGCCACCAGGAAAACTCATCGGCTATGAAGATGATAATGTCCAACTGGGATTCCGGGACCTGGAGTTTCAGGAATACTTTCAGTTCTCTGAAGGAGATGTCTTTTTCTATGAAATGGGCGGTATCTACTCGAATAATTTCGGCTATCAAAAGTATCCGGATCTTGTCTATAAGGATTCTATTACTGAGCTACTGATTACGCCCGATTCGATTTATTATAAATATTGGAGAACGGAGGATGTAACGCTGAAGGAAAGCCAGGGAGATACTACCTACTATGCGCCTCTACAGAACCTTTCCCATGTTCTGGCTTATGGGTACATTACTTTTCCGTCAGGTAGTCCATCATTATTAGAAAATAGGGTCTGGCAAAAGAATGGGGCTTCAATGAAATGTCTGGAAAGTACCATCTATATATTGGATTGTCAAATATATGATCAGCATGATGTACGTGAAGGATTTGGATTTTACACCCCTGAGTGCAACTATTTTTATAGAGGATATCTAATTTATAATATTTCCACAATCGGCAGGTATACAGACATAATTGGTTGGGTTATCAATGGGAAAGATTCAGGTATCACTAAGTTACCCATGGGGATAAAGGAAAATCAATTAGTTAAAACTTCGGTTTATCCAAATCCTACTACTGGGATTGTGAATATAAAGACCGGTACACCACAATCCTTAAGTCTACAACTTCTTGATGCTACAGGCAGGGTTTTATATAAAGAAGAGTTTAGTAATTCCACAAGTCTCAACCTATCCACTTTCAAATCTGGTATGTATTTTTTAATACTACAAAATAATTCCGGAATAGTTAAAATTGATAAATTAGTTTTGGAATAGGTCGGCATTTTCTTTCATTTATGCCGCGAATATTGCCACTTATAAACTGACGCAAACCAGGAAGAATGAGAAAGCGTTGTTTTGTAATAAACCAATTAATATTTACCAATGAAAATACTATACGTTTTACCACTTATTGTACTGGCAGCTTTCTTCGTCCATTCAGGAAAAGCACAAATACCAACTGCCTCCGCAAACTGGAATCCAATAATGTGCGTGCCGTTATTCACAATGGTGGCGATATGTTCTATAACCTCGATTTCACCCCTGGCTTTGAAGTACCGGGAGGAAGCGGCAAGCACACGCTATTTGGGGCAGCGCTATGGATTGGTGGCCTGGATGCGGGCAGAAACCTCCACCTGGCGGCAATGACTTACAGGCAGGGTGGCTACGATTTTTACCCTGGCCCGCTCGATACCACCACCGGCACCACAACCGGCCCTGCCGTACAAGCCTGGGACTCCATTTGGGCCATTAGCAGGGCTGAGGTGGAGGCATTTAAGGCAGGCGGTCCCATTACGAGCGGCATTGCCAACTGGCCCGGAAATTCATCAAATACCCGCCACTCCAAACGCATGGCACCTTTTGTAGACGCAGATAAAAATGGTTTGTACGAACCACAGCATGGTGACTACCCGGAGGTGCGCGGAAGCCAGACGCTTTATTGGGTGATGAACGACCAATTTGCAGCGCATACGGAAACCGGTGGAGAACCTTTGGGAATTGAAGTCCATGCCACTGCTTTTGTGCTGGACACCGCTGATGGAAATCCATTGGACAATACTGTTTATCTGGAATTCCGGATTATAAACCGCAGCCAGCATACCTACGATTCGCTCTATTACGGGATGTTCGCGGACTTTGATATTGGATTTGGCTTCGATGATTTTATCGGTTCCAACCCAGACCTGAATGCCTTTTTCGGTTATAATGGTGACTCTTTTGATGACGGCTCTCAAGGATATGGCGCTCAACCCCCTGTGCAAAGCATTGCCTTTATTGGGCAGGACTTGTCGCATTTTATGTATTATAACAATGATTTTACCAGTCAGGGAAATCCCGAAAGTCCAATTGAGTATTACCACTACCTCAGGGGAAGATGGAAAGATGGCTCAGCGCTTACCCGGGGCGGAGACGGCTACAAAGGCACTACCCCGGCAACCCATGCCTATCCCGGTGACCCGGGCAATTCATCCGAATGGTCGGAAGAAAGCGAAAACCATCAGCCAGGTGACCGCAGGGGAATTGGCTCGGTAGGGCCTGTGCGCTTTGCACCGGGCGATGAACTGCAACTGACGGTAGCTTCCATTTTCCACCCCAATACCGGCAGCGGCCAACTGGGCGCTTTCAGCAGGATGGAAGACGATATTCAGGCGGTGGCGGAATACTATACGCAGAATTTCCCAACAGGCCTACCCCGTCAGCCTGCGCAAGGCCGTTTGGTACTCTTCCCGAATCCTGCCCAAATAACCCTGGGGATCACCTCGTCCGCTCCCATCAAAGAAATCAGGGTCCTGGATTTATCTGGCCGCGAAATGTCAGTGTCGGCCAATCTACAGGTCAATCATGCTGAATTGAATGTCTCAGCACTTTCTCCCGGTCTATATTTTATTCGGATATTCACCGAAAAGGAGGTACTGACCAAAAGATGGATAAAGCATTAAAGGAGAATACCTGCGATTCATCACATGCTACAACAGCTAAAGGCTTTAGAAAATAGCCCTCACTTGGTTGGATCAAAGTGCCTGTGCGGTTTGCTGACGGAAGAAGAAAAGCTTCGGCTAAGTTTTCTTCCAATTCATTGTCATTCCGGCATTTCGTTTTTCACGAAATGTCCGGAATCTCCTGCTCTTCGCGGGTATGACAGGACAATTCTATGCTATTTGCGGATAAAGTTTCCTGGACCAGAAAGAGCTGAGGCCCCCGGAATTGTTGATCAGAAGAAAGATTACATTCAACTGAACCCGGGAAAGCGGGTTATGTAAGCCTGCCGGAATACCGGTACTATTATAAGTGCGATCCAGGAAAGCCCATTGAAGGTATTGAATGCTTTGGAATCAGATTATTCAAACTAAATCCAAAGGCTTTCAAACGTAGCCTCTTATCGGAGTCGAACGGTTGGGCGGAAATTATTTTAATTTTTATCCGCCTTTATTCTAAATGTCAATATTATTATTTACTTAAAAATAATTAAAAAGTCAACGTCAATAAAAAAATAGAAGGAGGAGGAACGGAGAACTTAGAGAGAACACTCAGAACTGATTTATAGACTTTAAACTCCCCATCTGCCTGCTACAACAAAGAGGACAATTAGTTTTAGGAACCGGCTTTGACTACATTTGTCCTGATGCCCTCCTTAAATTTCTGTAAATTAATCAATTAATGAAATCCTCTCTTACTATCTGGTTATCCTCTGCTTTCTTGTTTCTTAGCACCGTTGCAATGGCTGCACCTGTGGATACAATTTCGGACAAAGAGGCTGAATTCACCGTCAACGGACAAAATTAAAATTCACTTATTTTTCAAACAGCCATCCGGATTCGGTCAATGCTGAATACAAAATAGCTTTGTTGCACATCCACGGTATAGGCAAAAATACCGACCTCTACCTTGAAACCATGCTACAGGCAGCCGAACTGGGAAACTTAAAGAACCAGGCCATAGTAGTTGCCCCTCAATTTCTCGATGATGATGATGTAACTGCTCATAGTTTGAACAGCAATTATCTTCGCTGGCGGGGATCTCCGAACGGAATGATCAGAGGTTTCAATTCTTTGAATTCGAACCCGCTCAGCTCCTTTGCAGTCATGGACAGTGTCATTCTCCGGTTGGTGAATAAGAACCCTAACCTATGCCAGATCATTGTGGCCGGCCATTCTTCAGGAGGACAATATGTGAACCGTTATGCGGCTGTAAATCGAGCAGAAAACCTTATTTCAGTTCCGGTAAAGTATATTGTTGCAAACCCATCATCCTACTTATATATGGACAATAAAAGAAGGGTGTCGACTAGCTTAAATCAATTTCAGGTACCTTCAAGTGGTTGTAGTGGATATAATTCATGGAGGTATGGATTGCATAATTCTACTGCCTGCCCTTATTTGAGCTCAGTAGCTGATTCTACCATACGCGGCCAGTTTAAGGAACGGGATGTAGTTTACCTGCTGGGCGCAATGGACAATGACCCTAATCATTCACAGCTTGAAACCACATGTGCAGCGATGGCACAGGGTAATCACCGCCTTGAAAGAGGTATTATTTATTTTAACCACCTTAAGCAGTATTATAATTCTAATTACTCTTTTGACATCAATTCGACACAAAATATTGTCGTTGTTCCAAATGCAGCCCATTCTTCCGCCCAGCTAATTCTCTCCACCGAAGGATTGGCCGCAATGTTCGATATCCAGCCAGAAGCGGCAGGCTGGGAAGTATTATCACCAGCACTAACTTCAAACCATCTTCAGGATGTTTTTTTTATTGATTCACTTTATGGATGGGTCTGTGGAAATTCCGGGACCATTTTGCGAACCACAAATGGTGGAAATAGCTGGAGTGCGCCCAGTTCTGTATCAGGAACAAGCACCAGTCACATCAGAAGCATCTTTTTTATTAACCGGAATACAGGATGGGCCACCAGAAATTCCGGGAGGGTTTTAAAAACCACCAATGGCGGGGTAAACTAGAGTACAATAAATACATCAGGAACCAAACAGATCCTCCGTACCGTTCATTTTTTCAGTACGAATACCTATTATTAGGCAACAACTACCGGTAACGATATTTAAAAGAGTTGAAGAAATTAGTGCAAATCAGTCTCATCCGTTTTATTCACGCCTATCCCCATAAATTCCAAATACTTTGAGCAATTTGGCGGGCGTGGTGTTTTGAATATGAACCAAATGACCAGACAAATGAAGAAGTTATTTTCACTCCTCGCAATTATAGCTATTTTTCTACCGGAATTCGTTGTGGCCCAAGTGAATGATCGGAGCGTATCCACCGATAAATTCATAGAACAGGAACTCGATACGCTGACGCGCCAACTGGACCTATCAGAAGAGCAGCAGGAACAGGTGAGATACATTCTGAAGCAGAACTACGCAGCCGTTGCCAACCTCCAGGATTGGGACTGGAGCGACCGGGAAAAAAAGCGGTGGTACATGCAGAACCTTGAGGCCAAGTTTGCCGATTTGCTGAGTTTTAAGCAAATGAGAAAATACCACGACCTGATGGCGGAAAAGAAACGCGCTTTCCTGGAGGCAAAACTTCAGAACTATTGGGCTGCTGTAGGTGATGAAATAAAGCTGGATGACAAGCAGGAGAAAAAGCTGGTGGAGGCCTCGCTGAAAAATTATGACCGAGTGCATGAGCTTCGGGAACAGTACAGGGATACTAAGGACAAGCAGGAATTTGGCAAGGATATTAAAGAATCGAAAGAGACGATGCGCACGGAAATGCAAATTATAATGACGGCAGAGCAATTCCAATCTTACCAGCAGAACCAACTGAAAGAAGGAGAAGACGCCACGGTCTCATTCCTGCGCGAGCATGATGTGTTGTATTGAGCGTAATACAGAGGGATTGGACTATTTTCTTCTCATCCGCCAGTAATTGCGGACCAATGATAAATTAAAATCCAATTCCTATTCGATTAACAATGATACTTTCCTGAGATTTTATTTGCAATAAGTAAATGCCCTGAGGCAGTCCTTCCACGTTCAATGTATGTTTCGGGCCTTCAGGTTTTTCAATTTGACGAATAATCTTTCCATTCAAATCCGTCAATATCATTGAGCTGACTACCAAAGTTCCATAATCTATATAAATCAGATCATTGGCAGGATTGGGATAAACAAGAACGGCTGGACGTAAATCATTTCCTGTTACGCCTGTTTTAAAGATCACAGAATCACTCTTGGTAATAAATGGTACCGGAATTTCATTATTATCAATAATATGAACGTTCTCAAATTTTATTACCATTTTATCAACAGATACAGAACTCTTTAAATGAAACCGCAGCGTAGCAATAGTACCGGAACCGCTCTTGTTGGTTTGATTTACCCTTGAAATGGCACTCTCTATTCGGTACCCCTGGCCTGTCCATTTATTAAAAACTAAAAGTGCTGGTCCTGCACCACTTAGCCAACTGCCACTATAATCCCAGCTTATGCTCCCCGGCTCAATAAGATCATCCGGCCGATTAAGCGAAAAAGCTAGTCCATAAATATCCTGCGCGTTGATTTGGTCATCCCCGAAGCTAACATTCACAACAACTTCATCACCAGGATTATAATTGGATTTGGTAAAAGATACCGCAAGTACAGGATCACCACTGACACCTGAAACCGTACCACCAGCCTTGTTGTGCGTATATGAATAATTTCTTGACACAATATTGGTATCAAGATAGTTGATGATGCCATCCCCATCACAATCCGTGTGCTTTATGTCCACGCCATTAGCCAGGGTATCTTTCCAGGTCAGCACGTGGTGGGGCGCCCAGTAACCTGAATCGTACAATCTGGCAGGGCCCGTTTTTCCGTGCTTCACACCGATGGCGAGGATGTCCAGGTTGTTTACAATTCCATCTGCGTTTGCGTCTCCCGGCCACACACAATCTTCATCAACAATGACCTTTGTGCTATCACTGTACTTGCATCCATTCACCGTCTCCACCTCCACGGAGTAGGTTCCGGAATCTTTAACAAAAATGCTTACTGTGGTCTCGGAAGTGTTCCACAAGACTGACTTGAATATTTCGGCAGTCAGCATTAAGCTATCGGGCATGCAGACAAAGGCGCTGTCTGGCAGGCTAACGCCACGATCCGTGTGAAAAGAAATATGGAATGAATCATTGGATGCCACGCTGTCCGCCACTCCATTCGGCATCGTAGTCCAGACTGAGAAATCATACCCGCTGTCTTGCGCAATATTTAAAGTGTCAAGAAAGATCGAAGCCGTATCATTCGGGGACAATTTACCATTCCATTGCGCTGTTGTTTGGTTTACCTGATTCACTTTCCATTCAATCGTCAAAGTAGTCAGCGTATCTATACCGTAGTTTTTAATTACTGCGGTTAGTGTCCTGTTTCCTTCACAATATTTATTCCCCTGAATTTCCACCTTATAAATACCCGCATCCACCTGGCTTTTATCATTAACTTCATCAGCGCCTATGTCCGGCATCAAAATATCCCTGCTTTCCCCGTCAATATCATTGGCAACTATGCCAACAGGTATGCCCATACCCCCCACTCCGCTGTCGTTTATCAAATGAAGATCGGTTATGGAAACAAAATCGGGCAATACATCCACGGAGTTCATATCCTGCTGCTGTGAACCGATCTGATAACCTTGCCATTCATTGAAATTGGAAAAAATCTTGACCCCTTTAAGGTTCACATAGTTGTTTTTGGAATAAAGCGCGTTATGGTCAAAAAACAAGTCCTGACAATTATTTTCAATAACATACACATAAGCGCCTTCTTTGCCCGACACAATGTTGTTCAGGAAATTTAGTTCCCGCACATTGTCAAGCTCCACAGCGCTGCTGGCACCGCTTCCTGTCATCCCCATCACAATGCTGTTGTGATAAATGTTAAGCCCCCATGAATCTTGAATGAATAAACCCCTGGCTACAGCAAAATATCCATCTATAACAATAAAATTATTGAACATGGTCAGGCTATTCTTCTTCAATTGCCGCAGGAAGATTCCTATGTTCCCGTTCACATATACCTGATTATTCTTTACTACAACCGAATCCAGTAATTGCGAAAGCGACATGCCCCATCCTGCATTAGCCATATAATTTCCGCTGACCAAAAGATTGCCAGTCCTCGCTACGCTAATGGCCATTTGCTGTTGACCGCTGAACCGGTTATCCTCAAGGCTTACATAATTGCCATAATTTGGTAAAATAGACAGTCCGTAATAATTTCCATTAATCACATTATTTTTAAACGATATTCCATTTAAGTCTCCTTTCAGATAAATCGAATAATGATCGGAGGACGAGGAAGATATAACAGTGTCAACTTGGAATATACAGTGTTCAAAAGAGATATTATTCAAGTGGCCATCGCCAAGTACCAAGCCGGTATAATCTCCCCGTGCACTGTTAAATGTAATATGCCTGAACCGTACGTTATTGGTACCTTTCAGCATCAGGACAAAATCTGAATCCTCGCTGCTATTTTGGTATTCCCATTTTACGCCTTTGGTGGAGGGAGTTTCGGCTTCAAAATTTACTGACATGCTTTGGCCGGAATCAACAAATTCGTTCAGCTCCACCTGTTCATTGTAAATGCCATCCCTAATTTTAAAAGTTACATCACTGCATATCCCGTAAGAATGCAGTGCATCCACGGCTGCCTGAATATCAGCAAAGTCAGGAGAGGCTCCTCCAATGGTGTAGGTTCCTGCCAATGCGGTACTTGCAAAGCTATAGGCAGTGGTGTCCGCTGAATGCGAACCATTGGCTTGACCGTTGGGCGTTGGGCGCAGAAGTCCAGGCCATCACCTCAATGCCCAGGCCCTCTGTGGCGTGGGCAAATCCAACCACGATCGAATCTTTGTATAAACCAGGGGCCAAGGCTCCAGTCCATACAACCGAAGTCTGCGCGGTATCATTTGCTTGCCAATTAATTACAAGTGACTTGAGGGTGTCCACCCCATAATTGCGAATTCGTGCATATATAGTATTGACGCCCTGGCATGGTGTCTTATGCTGGCTATAAAGGCCTGTTACGCCTCCATCGGCCTGTTCAAGATCATACTCGTACGCCCCAATATCGGGGGTTGAGGTGCTCCTTACGTTTCCGAAGTAATCATCCATAACGGTGCTTGATGGAGTACCCTTATCTTGTAAAATGGCATTAAGCGGGATCATCACACTGTCCGAAAGATATCGTGGATCTTCTGACAAGCTGTTCAGGTTGGTACCTCTAAAGGACTGTAATTCTGCCAATGAGTTTGCTTCCTGCCCGCCTACATAGGCATATTTTCCACCCCTCGAATATAGATTATTGTAATCGCCAGTCGCGCGTACTTTAGCATCCATCAATACATATCCTGATCCTTCTTCTGTGATTTGGTTATTATAAAAACTGATATTGGAACACAGGGTGTCAATGAATAGCGTAGCAGACTGGCTGTCATATGAGGTGCCACTGATTGTATTGTAGATTATTTCTATATTATTGCTCCATGCCACCCGAATGGTACTCGCATATATTTGCGCAAGTTCAAAATTTAAAAAGTTGTTGGTTATTATCCCATTGCTGCTCCTATAAATTACTAAAGGCGGACTATGGGATGAAATTCCCTTCATAAAATTTCCTTTAATTAAAAAAGAGTCTGAAAGAGACAGGTAAATTCCAGAAGCCAGCGTGTTGCTTATAAATTGAAAATTGTTGCCGCGAAAGGAGATATTTGCTTTGCTATTTACAAACTTGTTAAAGGAAAACGTAGCGTTATCGCAGGTAAAATCCTTGAAAGGATCAGGACTTCCTAAAAACATATTACCTAGAAATTTTACATTACTAAAATAATATTGATTAGATGGTTCCTGAGTCACCGTTTTATCATGACTACCAGCTACCTCCCTCCCGTGAAAAATATTTCCTTGAAATACTAAATCATGCCCTGAATTCTCAAGCACCAGTACTTGCGCATAGCGATCAGAAATCGGGTCAAAGGTGAGATGCTTAACACGCACATAATTGGTACCGCTGATCTTCAAAATATGGTTCTCACTGCTGAGCCAATGGCTTGGGGCATATTCCAAAGTTACCGAAGTAGAATCATGGTCAATGGACTGAATGGTGATCGTATTCTGTGGTGATGTCCCTCTTACATTCACCAAAGCAACCCCGCCATAATACCTCCCGGGCAGCACGTTTAAAACCACAGGGCCACAAATACCGCGGTAATTCAAGACCTCACATGCCGCTATCAGATTATTAAAATCACCTCCATGTCCTACGGTGTAGGTGCCGGATATAGCAGTTGGCACTACTACCTTTTTAGTGGTATCATAGATTGCAAAGCTGTCCACGGCATTATTGGGCAGTTCGCTCCATGCCCTGACGGAAATGGACTCCAGGGTACGCATGGCCACAGAACCTATTTTCACTTGCTGGCTGTCTGAAGATGCCAGGGCGCCTTGCCAATTAAAGGGAACCTGCAGACTGTCATTGACCTCATATTGTATGCGCAATTGCTTTAATGTATCCAGGCCGTGATTGGCGATCGTCACCCATATATCGTGCGTACCGCTGCAAGCCACTCCAGGGCTATCCACGGATACTGCCTCGGCATTGTTATGTTGAGGATGGTACTCATGGGCACCGGCATGTGGAGAGGATAAAGGGCGAGCATTGCCATCAATGTCAGTAGCTACTGATGAAATTGAATTGTTGACAGTTAACCGAACCAGGCTGTTGGGGATAATGTGTAAATCATTGGAATTTATAGCCTTGGGATGCGAAGCCACCACATTCGATTTAATAAACCGGGAGTTTGCATCTAATCCGGTAATGGATCGCCATGTGGTCAGGGATTTAGAACCAGAGAAAGATCCAGTTGATTTAAAATTTAAAGTATCGCTGGAATAATAGATATTAAAATCAGAAAAAATAGTGATAGGTGCCCTTGTCTCCAAAAGAGTCCTTGACGCGTTCCCTGCATCCACGATATTGTTTTGAAAGTCAATACCGGTTCCTCTCAGATAGACGTCACCATTAAAAATGGTATTATGGTAAATCTTGACATGATCGGAACGATCTAATCTTAGCAAACCTCCATCAGCACCACCAATAAAATTGTTGGTTATGATCACGGGGTATTGGGGCGTGGCAACGGACCCGTCCAACTGTAGGTAACCTATAAATCCCCGGTTGTTTAGATATCCGCCATGAATTTTATTTCTTTCAATAAATACACTATCACCTAAACTTGACATTTCAATGGAAGACAAGGTGTTATCTGTAAAAACCAATGCCCTTTGATAATCCATTGAAATTAACACGTCCTCAAAAGTATTATGCCGGATGATGTTATTTTCTGACCACACGCTGGTATCAATTCCATTAAGCATCATTTCTCCTTTAAAAAACCTGCTGTTTGTAAATATGCTGTGGCTCAATGTTGAATTGCTGGCAACCTCAATTTCACCCTCCACCAAGCATCCATATATTGCAAAATGATTAGAATGCCCGTTAAATTTTAAAGCCTGATTATTTCCATAATAATTATTCAATATTCCGAGATGATGAAATTCGAGATAGTGAACATTATTCAATACCAACGTGGTCTGGTTGCGATTTGAAAAAATAATGTTTACCAGGGAGCTGTCTTTCATCTCCGACTGGAATATGACCCGTTTAGCGGGTCCTGCGCCCGGTGTGCGGTTTATGGTCAGGTTTTGCTCATAGGTACCGTTACGCATATTAAAGATCACCGAATCGCATATACCGAGACTTTCCAGTGTGTGGGCGGCTTCCACCAGGTCTCGGAAGTCAAAATCTTTTCCGCCAATGGTATAGCTCCCCGCCATGCGGTTATAAAATGGAAGCGTAGTAAGTGTGTCGTTGTTGCGGTTCGCATCTGAGGCAAAGTCGCTCCACAGCTTAAGCGTATATAATGTGTCGTAGCTAAATGAATATTCTGCAAGAAAAAGCTCTCCCGTGGTATCGCCCGGTGGCAAATTCAACTTGTAGGTCTTTGCCGGCAGGTTTAAAGTATTCACCTTTCCTGAAACCCTCACAAACTTCAGGGTATCCATACCAAAATTCCTGATCTTAACTTTGATAGCCGGGTAGCCATGACAATCGTTATGGGGTTTGTTTACCCACACAATGCCTGCATCCCAGTTACCGTCCGCAGAAAATTGATGCGCCCCGATATCAGGTTGGGAAGAATCCCGCTCTGCACCAAAAATGTCAGCGTAAAAATTGATGGTATCCCCTGCTTTCGCCAGTGATGAATCGTAATCAATTAAACCGGTATTGCCAATAAAAGCGGGCATATAGTGGATCGAGTGAGAGTCAAGCTGACTGGCGTTTATGTGGCCTTGCAAGGAATCAACCGTGTGAAAAAGTTGGCTGCCTGTGGTATAGTACACATTGTAGTCCGATTGCTTAGTATAGAAGTAATAAAGTGCTTCATCAGAAATTTTCCCACCTCCCAGGTTCACATAAATATTGTTCACATTATATTCTCCAATATGCTTATAAATGACTGAATTGCCGTAGGATATCATGGTATTGTTATATATCCTTGCCGAGTTTGATCCACCTCCGTAGCAATATGTCTGGCCGGTATTCATGGCGGTCACGATATTATTTCTAAAAACCGGTCTGGAACCCGCCAGGTGGAAACCGTATATTCCATTAAAAACCATCTGGTTATTTTCCACCAGGTTTTTATTCCCATTTATCTGCACGGCCTTATTATTAAAACTAACATTTCTAAAAGGCCGAAAATGGTTATTGGTAACCATGCCGCTATTGGCTGTACTTAATGCGAGGCATTGTCGCTGTTGGTTATCGAAAATGCAACCATCTATTGTAAACGCATCAACGTTTCCCGTTATCCCATCGTTACAACCATAAAAATAAGAATCCTTTACCTTTATTTGGTGGCTACCGATTAAACTAAGTGCGATTCCGTCCAGGTCCCCGATAAATGCACAGTTATTTATTGTGACATTTTTAACAAATTTGAGCGGCAACAATATCTGGTTGTTACCGCTGGCATACCGAAGTTCCCCGGTAAAGGTTAGCTTTTCAAAATGCAGGTATTCACCACCGTCCGAGGCCTCATTTCCGGAATAAAAAAGAACTGCCCCGGTTGAATCTTCTGATTCACCCCTGAAAGTTATCCAGCTCGTGTCCGTAGCCCCATCTATTTTGGGGATTGTAAAGTCGTCCTCGTAAAACCCGGTGCGCACCTCAAAGGTAACTGGCCCACATATTCCTCGTTCGTCAAGGTCATTCACAGCCGCTGTGAAAGAGGTATAATGAGGCTGATGACCCCCAATGGTGTAGTTTCCACTCATCCTCGTCCTGACATTCGGAATCCAGAGGGTATCCCCTTTTGTTACGGCATCCTGTTTCTGGTTTGGGTCGGACGTCCATATAAGAAGGTCGTATGCCGTGTCACTGTCAAAGTAATGGCTTCCTATTAAAATATCCTGGGCGGTATCACCGGAATTTAAGGTGCCGTTCCAGCTATAGTCGGGCTGGCGGACACCATTAACCTCCCACTGCACTTTAAATGTAGTAATGGTTTCGCCCCCGAAATTCCTGACGTTGATCTTTATATCTGAAAAGCCTTCGCAACGGTGGTGGGAACTTTCGTAATTGTAGCCTGTGATGGTGATATTCTCATCAGGAAGGTCAAACTCAAAAGCACCAATATCCGGATGCAATGAATTACGGACATTTCCATCGAGATCACTCGAAATGCCCGGCCACGGTGTTCCTGCCCCGTTCAAGTCTACATCACTCAGGGGTCTCAGGTTATCAGGATTTACAAACTGTGGGGCCACCGAAACGGAGTGGCTGTCAATTCCGAGCGCCAGTATTTCGGCAATAGAATTTTTACTTAAATAATGATAATATAGCAGGCGGCCACCGGCATAAATATTATTATGGTCAGATTGAAGGTCAGTTACATCATTCCAGACTTCATAAGCGTCATTATAGTTAGCCATCAAATTATTATTGAAAATATTGATGTGTCCGGACGTCCGCAGGTACAGGGATTTACTATTGCCTTTAATAGTATTGTTTACAATATCAATATAATGGCACCGCTCAACCCTAAAGGTTATATAGTTGCCAACTATAGCGTTATTGGCAATTAATGAAGGGCTGGCGGAATCACCCAAATGATCCATAATTATTAAACCTTCTCCACCGCCTGATGCATCGTTGTCCTTTATAATAAGGCTTCCATCAGTATATAGAATTTTTAAGGTGCTATAGCCAGAGAGTGGATTCTTATAATCGAAAAAATTACCTTCTATAACCAACTGGTGCTGGTAAATCATGTAAACGGGTGAAGTTCTTTCGCAGTAGAAGGAATTTCCAGAAATTACATTGGCAGTATCATAAGATAGGTTGGAGCCCTCTATTCTTACTCCCTCACCAAGATTTTCAAAATCATTTCCCTGGAGTATATTGAAATTATTAGACCCTCCCAAAGCAAGCAACAATGGGCTGTTGCCAATCACTTTAGAATGCATTGATCCCAAAAAACGGTTATTTAAGAATTGATTATTGGATGCCCCATTGGTCAAAATAACATTGGTGCAGTACCTTTCACTGCCATTACGGGCAAAAGTGAGGTGTTTGAGAATGAAATGACTGGCACCATCCAACTTCCATATATAACTGAAAGTATCGGTGGCCGAAGATGTAGTACTAATAGTTACAAAGCTATTGTTGCCATTGGCGCCTTCAATCGTGATCGTGTTGGTATTCGATGCACCATTTATTGCCGGGATAGTGATGCTGCCATTATAGACGCCATCTTCCACATGAAATACCACAGGACCGCATACTCCATTGGATTTCAAGTCGGCTACCGCAGTTCCCACGTTTTCATAGTCAGCCGCATACCTGCCAATGGTGTATGCCCCAGACATGCACTGGGATTGGATTTTTGCATGGCAGATTAAAAAAATCAGGGTTAACAGAAAGAATGTTCTCATTTTTGATTTCGTTAGTTTACAAAGATAATTGGCCATGCTCAATATAAAGAACATAAAATGAGGTTCAATCCGGGGAAGAAAATATTTTCCTGAGCCCAATTAGTACTGCAAAATACCACATTTACTTTCCACAGAATAAATTTTATTTGGGGCAGGATACGCTTGGAGGGATTGTATTCCATGTTTATCATGGCAAAGATGGCAAGCAGCACGGTTTAATTGTGTCTAAAATAGAAGGAAGGGCCATAATGGGAATAAATCCATTCATCTCTGATAGCACCCGAAGTTGGGATGGGAAGTTCAATACGGGCTTGATCACTAACAGCCCGGTTAAAAACTGGATCCAGAACAATTTGGACAGTAACTGGTATCTGCCTTCTATTGATGAATTGGTGCTGCTTTGGACACATAGGTTTAATGTCAACAAAGCCTTAAGTGAGGGTAATCATCAATTAATTGCCTTTTTACCTATAGAAAAAAATGCAAATTATTGGTTTTATGCTTATTGCTCAAGTAACATAAATATTTACAACTACGTATCTGTTATGGATTTTCATCAAGGAAGAACCATCTGGAGATCCTTTAACGATGAAGTTCTTGTTAGAGCTGTGAGATCATTCTAAAATTTCTAAATCAAAACCTTCCCTTCAATTCCCCTTCCGTTAAAGCATTGGAATAAGGAAATGGTTTAAGGGTCTTTATCCTCGCAAATGCAGTTTTCTTCTCTCTTTCCTCTTCTTCAATATCATAATCATTCTGCAATCCCAGCCAAAACTTGGCGCTGGTTCCGAAATAGCGGCTTAAGCGCAACGCGGTGTCAGCAGTAATTCTTCTGCGTCCTTTAAGAATCTCACTCAATCTTGTTTGCGGAATCTCGATATCCTTGCAAAGCCGATAAGCTGAAATACCAAGAGGGATAAGGAATTCTTCCTTCAATACTTCTCCCGGATGTATATTTGGTAATTGTTCCATATTAGTGATAATCAATAATCTTTACTTCTGCCATTTCTCTCAAGCTTACAGGCAACAAAATCATACTAAAGGGTTCTGCGGCAAGCGGGGTTCTTTGGAAGAAGCCAAGAGCCTGGCGAATATTACGTCAAGCTTAGCTTATCATTCAGCAACTCCACATTAAAGCTGATTTTGGCATTCAAGGCTCGGAACACTTTTAGAATAGTTTCGAACCGGGCGTCCGTCAGGTTATTTTCGATTTTTGAAATTTGTGCTTTCTTGACTCCGACAAGTTCACCTAATTGCTCCTGCGTCAAATTCCGTTCTTTCCGGGCTTTTTTAATCGCCTCGCCAATTAGGTCAAGCCTTACTTCATATTCGTATTTTTCCCGTTTTTCAGTTCCTCTTTTGCCGAGGTAACGGTCTTTCACTTCCTCAAAGCTGAATGTTTTCATAATTCCTACTTTTTAGCATTAAAGTATTCCTTCATCATTAGAAGGGCCTTGTCTATTTCTTTCCTGGGTGTCTTTTGGGTTTTCTTAATAATCCCATGTGTAGCCACCACTATGGTAACTTGGTTGTCGGACTTGTCCCAAAAGGCAAAGAGCCGATATTGTTTCTTGGCATAAAGAGTTCTGAATTCCCCAATATCTTTATTCAACCTTTTAAAGCGCTTCGGGTCATTCTCAATCTTGACCTTATCAACATTGAATAAAATCTTATCTCGTGCCTTTTCCTCCAGTTGATCCAGAAAGTCCAACACTTCTTGCGAAAATTCTATATTAAACCTTCAGGCCATTGCAATGGTGTTTATTAATTACAAAGTTAGAAGTTTCCTTATCAAGAAACAAGCCCTTCCCGGTTGCTCGATCAATCAGAGTTACGGATGGTTTCACGGTAGGTTGTTGGCTATTGCACGTTACTATAAATTCCAAAGATCACAGCCTGGAAAGTACTGAGCCAACTGAGACCAAAATCCGATTAAGGTATTCGTCACCCATACGGGAGCCTGATCGGTATAGTTGCCGGAAGGATGGGCCTGAATTGGTCGTGGAGGATTTCACGCTGCATGAGGCGTTTTAGTGAGCACACACCGAATTGGGGTTCGTAACCGAGGCTGGCCCTTCGGGAGTGATTTCCCGGTCAATGCCGTTCTTGCTTCTGAAATGACATGGTGTTATGACAGAAGACTGAGGGCCGCTTCAGGCTGCATCCCGTTTATATTTCTTAATTTCAAAGGAGATTATCATACCAAGCTATTTCGTTACTAACGCCAAAGGTAAAGTATTTCGTTTCTGATTAAATGTAGATTTTCACCCAGGTCGCTCGGTTGTGCCGAGTAATAGCTACGTTATGCGGCATTTTGCCACAGTCTATACATTTATAGCCAGAGGCTAAACATAGTCGCCACCTGGCGGGAGCCAAGCGACTGGCAGGGATAGATTCGGATTTTATCCCGTTCGCTTACCACAATTCGTACAGAAGGAAAGACCTGTCGAAAGCCGGGCGCCACAATTAGTGCAGAAGACGGTGGAAAATGATGGTTGGGTTTGCTGATGAACTCCGCGTTCCTTAACAGTTTCCGGAATGCTCATAATTGTCTCACGCATATCCATATATGTTTCAACGGAAATTGCATCTTTCAAAACCGCCTGCAACAAGGAAATGAGTCTTTTCTCCTGGCCATTATATGATTCTGCATCCTTTGAAAGCAGGTTGAGCGATTCGCTGTAAATATCGCTTCCCATTTTTCCAGTTTCAAATAATTCAAATAACTGCTTTTGTTTTTCACGATTTGCTTTTCGCCTTTCTTCTATCTCATGAAGAATTTCTGCTTTCTTTTGTTTCACCAAATCCGCATTGGCGGTTAGAAAAATGTCTTTAGTCAGATCTCCCCACAATTGAGGCTCCTGGAGACTATCAGCTCGCTGGCGCACACTGAGAGGAACTTTCTGTTCAAGATATTTATACACTTCTATAATAGATACATATCCATCGCCATCAGTATCAGCCTTACCTTCCAATGCTTCCAGTAAATGATAGGTAAAGATTCCATGGCCGATTTTCTCATCCTCCCACGAAAGTTGATTCGGTTTGGCAGAAGCAATAACCAAACGTCCTTCTCCTTCCGCGAGTTTTTTGGTGACGTCCTCCACTATACCGATCGAACGTGACCCTGAGCGGGACAATCCTCCGGAGTGGCAAGCATCCATAAAAAATACAAGGCGCCTGGCCTTGATGGTTTTTAGTAACCTATCGAACTCTATATTTGAAAGTGCCGATGAAAACAAGTCGGTTTTATCGCAGTCATAGGGCAAGAGATATTTGGCCAATCCATCCTTTTCACTGCCTACCTTATCCGGTTCTTGTCCGCCATGTCCTGCAAAATAAACCACAACCGTAGACTCAGTGCTGGCATTTTGAAACAGCCAGCCGCTCACCGCTTTTTTTAAATTTAGAAGTGTAGCATCCTGGTCAAGCAAAAGCTTCACGTTTTCCGGTTTGAAGCCTGCATGTGCATTATTCAACAATAGATTATAAAAGGCCATCGCATCCGCTTTTGTGCATTTCAAGTTTAGCGTTGAATCTGCATAACTTCCAATGCCAATAATTAAGGCATAGGATGATGATGAATCAATTACGGGTTGAGAATCTTCCATATTTTAAAATTTTTACTGGGAGTTTCACGGGGGATTTAATTTTAAAAAAGGGACATTGCACAATCAAATCTGTCAGAAAGCTGAATAAAGCCATGGCAACAATGAAAGCAAGTAAATTGAAAATAGTGGCGTTCGGAGGGGCTACCAGCAAGTAGATAAACATTAGTCCCATACTCAGGGACATCAATACTGCCAGTGACATTTTCCAATAAGTTATGGGTTTGGAATCGTTGGCTTTCAATAGCGCAAGAAACTGGGGCAATGAGACACCCATCAGAAGTCCCGTCAAGGCCCGGAGCCAACCATGAGAATCCCACACCTCCAAATAATTAGCAGTACCGTCAATGGTCAAAGGAATGGTAAGTCCAACTATCCACAATGATTTCAATCCGGGCATTGAAGACTTGGTTAATTTCCAAAACAGATAACCGCATATAATTCCGAGGTAAATACCTCCACACCTGAAACACACGGGAAACGACTCACCGGCATATACGGGCATTCTTGAGGGCAACTGATGGCAAAAGAGCCGGAATATATACTGGAGTACTTGCACCTACCAGCTGTTAATTTGGCCTAAGGAATAACAAGCCAATACAACACTACCAAGACCCACCCAAAGCCAAGTTTTACCAACTGCCTTTTTTTGAGGGTTTTGATCATTCATGTAAATAATACCCATGATTATGCCCAAGGGGAAAAAGGGAATCGTTGCTATGATGATACCCCATTTAAGTTCGTCCGAAACTGGTTCCGGGTTAGAAGCATTAGTGGGTGAAGAATAGGCTCGAGCCCCGGAATGGGTTTGAGGGGGTACTTGGGTTTTTGGCTCAGAGAGTGTATTACCACATTTGCCGCAGAATTTGGCCTCATCTGGATTGACATGGCCGCAAGATGAACAGGTTTTCATGATTGATAATTATTTAGGAGTTGTGTTATTCTGCAACCTCAAATTCACATGACGTTTCAGTCCAGGCTTCCGAAGGTAGGTCTGAAACCTTTTTCTTGATTATCCCGATATTTCGGGCAGCCAGGCCAGCATTAACCGTTTTAAATAAATTTCCTTGGTCATCCAGCTTATCCTCCATCAGTTCGATGTTCTCGTTAGTCAATATGGCCTTAAGTTTCTCTTTTCCACTTGGTCCCTGTAATATATATTCGAAATCATCCTCAGGCCGAGGAATGGTATATTCCCTATTAGCCAACACCATGTTGCTTCGTTGAAGGGAATTAGGGAAAAGGGTAGTCATATCTCCACTGGTCCCAATGTTTAGTAAGGTAAGGTAGCCATCCCTGTCAGGCTGAAAATGGATTATGATCTTGTCTCCTACCTTGAATGATGCATCTTTTGCCCTTGTGGAAATATCGCGGGTGCTTATGGAAGGTATTTTTCGAGTTGTCCAGAGTTTCATTCCATTCGCCCCTTCACTGTGTTTGATGGTGCTCATTTGAGCAGTTACCAGTTGATTCAGTGTTTTTGGATCAGCTTGTTCTATGCGCTTCTTACCCTCGAAAAATAAATAACCAATTATGGTAACGAGGAAAACGAAAAACATGCTACCGATAACGGCTAAATACTCCTTACCAACAACCATCACTGCCACAATAAGAAGGATGGCCATACCAAGGCCGTAAAGAAGTATTTGGCTGGAAAGCTTTTGTATTACAAGCTTGAGCAGCTCATTCGATCCCACAAAGCCATTTTTGGCTTGAGTAGATTCACTGGTAAGATTTGACATAGCCAAGGAAAATTTAGCGGTGAATACTTAGTTTTTAGTACTATCGAATTTTTAGACTCTCTTTTTGCTTTCAGTGTGGGCATTCGCTTGTGCCTTTTCACAAATCACTACCGCTCATCCTCGAACAAAAATACAACTTTCCAAATCAGAAAAGACATCAAAAAAAGCTGCACGACTCCCGCATCTCCGCTCTCTACTCAACACTCAAAAACTAACATCAACATTACGAAGTATCCGGTTGCCGAAGCACGATGTTCCCGCCCATGTAGTCCACGATGATCTACCTTCGGGGCTGATGTTGTCGGAGAGAATGCGCTTGGAGAGGTCGTTGAGGATTTCGCGCTGCATGAGGCGTTTCAGGGGGGCGCTCCGAATTCCGGTTCGTAGCCGAGGCTGGCCAGGGCGTCAACGGCTTCGAGCGTGTCTTCCCTCAGTCGTCCGACTGTGCCGAGTGACGGCTATCTTTCGCGACATTTTGCCGAAGTTTATAATTTGGAAAGTCCGGGCTGCGGATGAACTTATTTTACTCCAACACAACTTTCCTCACCGCTACATTCCCTTTTGTTCCTACAAACCGCAGCACATAAGTCCCGGCAGACAGCTCACCTCGGTGCATGCGTAGCTCCTGCTGGTTAAACATTTCATCCCACACTACCCGGCCTTCGCTGCTGATGAGTTGAATACGGCAATCGCGGCAAACGGAGGCTGTGCGCACCACCAGTTCGTTCTTCACTGGATTTGGATAGACGAGGAAGAGGCTGGTTTTGTTATCTTCTTGGATGCCGACCAACACATTTATCATGTTGGAGACTTGGCTTGTATCCCTGCAACCTAGTGAATCTTCAACAAAAAGGCTGACCGTGTAGGTTCCGACATTGTGATAATCATGAGCCGGGTGCTGATTATTGGAGGTGGAAGTATCGCCAAAATTCCAATGCCATTTCGCAATGTTACCAACAGAAGTATCGCTGAAATTCACCGTTAGCGGCAATGCACCCGTGAGTGGAGAAGCTTGGAAGCCTGCTTGCGGAGCGGATGTGATGATAACCTCAACCGAATCACTACTATTATCACCCGAATAGTTGATGGTATAAACCAGCCAATGAGCTCCAACTCCTGCCACACCAGGATAAAAAACATCGTTCTGCACCCCCGGACCTGACCATTGTCCTCCCTGCGGATGGGTTGGCAGCAGTGCGGGTAAATCATTATTACATGCATGAATTTTGGTGCCGACATAAGCAGAGTCTACCACCCAGACATAATCCGGGCGTGTGGATGTGTCCCGGCAACCCATCGAATCCTCTACGATGAGACTTATGTCAAAGGAATCCGGTGACAAATAAAGGTGTTTGGGGTGCTGAATACTATCAAATGAAAAATCACCGAAATTCCACTCCCAGCGTGCAATTTTACCAGTAGAGGAGTCTGTGAAGTTAACGGACAGAGGAGCAAAACCAAGGAACGGTATTGCTGAGAAGTTTGCCTGAGGCGGGGCAAGAACATCGGCACGCAATGAATCACTAAATGCCGAACCTCTAATCTGGAACGTATAAGTCAAAGTATGGCTACCGATACCTGCTACCATAGGATCGAATAGCGAACCGGTCACACCCGTTCCGGACCAGGTGCCTCCAGCGGGCGCCCCGACCAGATTCAAGGTTCCGGCATTCTTACAAGCGGTAATATCAGCTCCGGCATCTACTGAATCTACCACCACGATGTACTCCTTTTTAACAACTGTATCGCGGCAACCCAAAGAATCAGTGACAACTAAGCTGACGTCAAAGGAGTCGGGTAGTGAATATGAGTGTGCCGGAGAAACTATGCTGTCAGCGGAGAAGTCTCCAAAATCCCATTGCCATTTAGCAATCATGCCTGATGAGGTATCATTGAACTGCACCGTTACGGGCAACGGGCTGTTTAATGGCATAGCTGTGAATCCTGCAACAGGAACCGGATTCACTGTAGCCGCTAAAGAATCGCTGAAGGATACACCATTTATGATGACAGTATAAATGAGTAAATGCGATCCTGTTCCCGCTAAAGCTGGATCGAACAGTGAATCTGTCACGCCAGGCCCGGTCCAGGCTCCTCCTGTGGGATACCCTGATAGCAGCTTAGGGTTCAGATTACTGCAAAGATCAAAGTCCGGCCCGGCATAGAGGGCCTCGCTTATATTTATGTAATCCTTGCGCAACAGCGTATCTGAACAACCCACGGAATCTATTACCACGAGCTGCACATCGAAAGTGTCAACGGTAGTATAAAAATTTGATGGATGCTGTAAAGTATCCCTTCCTGAGTCACCAAAATCCCACTTCCATCGAATAATATTTCCCAATGACGAATCGGAGAACTGAACGTTGAGCGGTACGGGACCACTCTCCGGAAAGGCCGAAAATTGTGCGTCAGGAATTGGCAGCACGGTGGCCTCCAGCGAATCGCTTACCGATACTCCGTTTATCATAACAGTGTAAATAAGCCAGTGCGTTCCTGTGCCTGCATTGGAAGGATCAAAAAGAGAATCGGCCACGCCTGCTCCCGACCAGTTTCCGACATTATGGGAACCCTTCAACACCTGTATCCCATCGTTCAGGCAAACAGTAAAGTTAATGCCCGCAGCGATGGTTATGATGCTATCTTTCAGAAGCACAGAATCACGACAGCCATTTGAATCGGTTACAATTAACCCAATATCGAAAGTGTCAATAGACTGGTAATTGTAGGTTGGATGCTGAACTGAGTCAAAGGCATTATCACCTAAATCCCACTGCCATTGCACAATATTTCCGGCAGACGAATCGGAGAACTGAACGTTGAGGGGTATGGGTCCGCTCTCAGGAGATGCCGAAAATTTTGCAACAGGACTTGGCAGCACGGTGGCCTCCAATGAATCGCTTACAGACACCCCGTTTATCATAACAGTGTAAAGAAGCCAGTGCTTTCCTGTGCCTGCAATGGAAGGATCAAAAAGGGAATCGGCCACGCCTGCTCCCGACCAGTTTCCGACATCATGGGAACCCTTCAACACACGCACCTCATCGTTCTGGCAAACAGTAAAGTTAATGCCCGCAGCGATGGTTATGATGCTATCTTTCAGAAGCACGGAATCACTACAGCCATTTGAATCGGTTACAATTAAGCCAACATCGAATGTGTCAGGAGACAAATAATCATGGGTTGGATGCTGTACGGAGTCTAAATCCATGTCGCCAAAATCCCATTTCCACAGCGCGATTGTACCCTTAGAAGTATCGGTAAAGGCCACGGTTAGTGGAACCGGCCCGTAAGCAGGGGTGGCCGTGAATCCTGCAATCGGGTTTGGAAGAACCGTTACCTCAATGGAATCTTCGTAGTTGCAGGTGGCTCGCTGAAAACTATATAGCAGTGTATGTGCTCCCGCACCCGCAACACCGGGATGGAATATAGAATCCTGCACACCCGGCCCTGTCCAGGTACCGCCTGTAAGTTTTGCAAGCAATTGTATAGCGCTGTCATTCTCACAAAGCGTCAGATTCTTTCCTGCAGCTCCGGAGATGGAATCAGGAAAAACATATACGCCATACCTCTTGGTGATAGAATATGGAAACGGGCAATCATTATCTGCTGCGGTGACCGTAAAATAATGGGTTCTGCCAGTATCAGATATTTGAGGCGTCCAGCAAAAAATACCGGATTGATAACGCTTATTGGTAGAAGTAACGAACGTAGCTCCGGAAATATACAAGCTGTCGAAGCTTAATTTCACCGAATCTGTTAAATCAGAATCGTAGGATTCCACTTCAAAACACAAACTCTCACCTGCACATGCTTCGGCAAGATAACTTTGCGTACTGTCTATTCCGCTAAGTTGAACATCACCATTTACACTAGGGCAATTCATAATGATTGTTTGCATGTCTCGCCTTAGCTCTCCTATTTTATTCCCATTCCTGTATTCTTCCACTTTCATAGCAAAAATGCTAATTTGGGCCTGTCGTGGCTTAAACCTGAATTCGCCAGTAAAGCTGTCCACATGAAATCCCCTGCATTGGGGATAGTTGAAAGCGGTATTTGCGTTAGGAAACTGGTCAAAATAGAGAGGTCTAAAATACGTATACGGACTGTTCCAACTAGTATTCGTTCCACTGCTTTGCAAAGGTGGGGTAAGCGAATAAACCAACGAATCTCCATCACCATCTACTGCACCCAGATTCCCTATGAAGCACTGGTTGACACAAAGAATTCTTACTGGCTCTTCCATAAATCTGGGAGAGTTGTTACATGGGGTGTCGCATTTGCTAAAAAAAGCCTCTGTGTAATAGTTCTGGTCGTCTGCTCCGGTAGTAATATTAGAGTTTCGGCAACAGGCTTGAAGACTCAGTCGAAAATCGCAACAGTTTACGCTGCTTAAGTCCACAATACCAGTGAGATATTGTTTCTGAATTCCATAAGGAAAACTACAACTCGAACTCCCACCAATGCACCGGGTACAGTTTCCCTTGCATATTGGCGTTATGTCTATCGGAGAACTTAGTGTGGTAGAGATGGATTGGCTAAAGCTACATCCAATACCGCTTATCCCTATGGCATTCGCTGAAGTTGTCACACCGTTGCAATCACGATAGATGGTAATTGTAATGAGGAAGCTGTCGTTGCCAAGACACTTCCAGCCAATATCGCTGCCCATTATGTGTGAAGCTGAAGTCTGCTGTGGACAGAAGATCAGCATCGCAAAGGCGAACAGGAAAAGTTTGATCAAATTCATGAGTTGTTTCTTAAGGTATAAAATACGCTGTTAATCTAAAATAGTCTTTCTTTATGATCAATAAACAGAAAATATCACTGCATATCTCCGAGCCAAAAATACAAAATCATAAATCATAGAATCATAAATCTCAAAAAAAAGCGACCCCACCCCCAGCAGCACCGCTTTTTTTAATTCAAAATTCAAAATTCTCAATTCAAAATTAGCAATTCTATGGAGAAGGCCTTGCCCTCCTTAAACTTGGCGATAGCCGAATCCACTCTCTTGGCGTTGGCCTCGGATGAAAGTTCGTGTTGCGTGGCTTGAAGGGAGTTGTATTCTTCAAGGGAAATTATGACGACCCCGGCATCCTTACCACGATTAATGATCAGCGTCTCAAAATTCTGCGTGACCCTGTTGAGGTAACGCTTGATGTCCTTTCTGAATTCCGAAATTGTGGTAGTAATCATTTCTCAAATTTATGTACAGTCAAAATTACAATACGTTATAGAAAATGTTGTCTCCTCAGTTACACATATTAGCCGAACCAACATGACAGGAGGATGAGGTTTGGTGGGTAGTCATCTGAGAAAGGCACGCGTTACGCTATCGCTAAACGCGCGCCAGCGGAGCCGGGTCAGCAGAGCATAACGGCTGGGTAGAATTTAATTTGAGAATTTCATTTTCAATTTGCCTTCTGTAATTTCTAATTCCTCGCCTAAATAGCTTGATATTCTGCCGGAAAAGGTTGCTTCTACCTCGCCACCTTTCTCAAAGGTAAGTTTACTGAATAATACGTCAACCCCTTTAGCATCAGTGGAAGATAAGTATATTTTATTCGATGCATCCATGAATTCAACTGTGCGTATTGAACGACTGGATTGATCAAACTTCAGAGCCTGTCCGATTTTAAAGCCCCCATTGTTTTCGTCATAATGAAAAAATAACTGTGGGTAGGAATTATTCCCAGTAATACCTCTTAATTGGAAATAAGGGCGAGTATCTGAAGTGATACGAACGGCACTCAATTTATCGGCTACAAAAAGTTGCCCGTCAATCTTATAGCTCATAAAGCCAGGGTATAAGGCAATAGTGGCAGTTTTAGAGATAGTTTTGCTTTCTCCTGCGGAATTGGCAGTGAGGGTTACCTCGTAATCGCCATCTGACAGGTAAGTGTGCGAGGGACTTGTTTCTGTAGATGTGTCACCATCCCCAAAGTCCCAGTGATAAGATGTTGCGTTAGAAGAAGAATTGTTGAAAACCACATCGCATGGCGCTTCACAATTATTGTTTGTGATGGTAAAATCGGCAGTTATGGATTTGGTGTCCGTTCCAGGTTCCTCCTTTCCACAGCTTGATGTAACCATGATGAAAGCTAAAAAGAAAGCTACTTTTTCTAAACGTAAGTTCATTGCTATAATTAATTAGAGTTTGGACTGCAACTTACATTTTTTTAAACAATAGCTCCTAATTCTCAATTCAAAATTCAACAAGCACCCACCTCCCCCCTCAGTCGCCCGGCTATGCCGGGTGACGACTATGTTTCGAGGCATTTTGCCGAAGTTTATTGCCTCAACCCCATAAATCCATTGTCATGTCCGAATTTAGAAAGACCAACACCGATTATCCCTACTTCCTGACAATTTCTATAGCTGGATGGGTGGATATATTTACCCGCCATTGCTATAGCGATATAGTTATTGATAGCTTGAAATTCTGTTGCGAGAAGAAAGGCCTGGAATTATTTGCATATCTAATTATGCCCAGCCATTTGCACCTGATTGCCAGACACGATGATGCCCGATTAAATTCCGTCATCAGAGACTTCAAGAGCTTTACAGCACGGAAAATTATGAAGGCCGTGCAGGTTGAACCTTCGGAGAGCCGAAGAAATTGGATGATGCGGTTGTTCAGATATTATGGCAAGTACCGCCAAGGACAAGATTATGCCTTTTGGCAACCTACCAATCATCCCAAAGAGCTAAACCAACCCGGGATCATTGACCAAAAAATAGAATATATTCATTTGAACCCGGTAAAAGCAGGATATGTGACTCTGCCAGAACATTGGTACGGTACTACAGCAGCGCTTGCCCGGAAAGCCCACTGAAGGTATTGGATGCTTAAGGAGGCAGGTAATGAATCATAACTACAGCCATAGGCTGCAAAACGTAGCCGTCACTTGGCAGGAGCCAAGCGACTGGTGGTAGGTCATTGAGGAGGACTTTGGAATATGATCATACCAAGGCCCTTTCCCACTGCCAGCAGAAGCCTAAAACCAGCTATTCCTTAGCGCGTGGATGACCTATTTGACGAGTTTAAATATAGCTTCCTCATCTACAGTAGATATTTTAAGAATATAAGCACCTTCGTTTAGATGATTAACTGGCAACATTAACCATTGCGCGTAAGTTGGGGTTTCACTCACAATTTTGCCAGTTACATCTAATATCTGTACTTGTTTTAAACCTTCAAAAGGCAACTCAACGTGCAAAGTTTCATTCATAGGAACTGGATAAACTCTCGTTTGAGATGCTGTAGTTTTAACTATACCTACTCCAAATCCATAATTAAACTCGTACACGGTTCCGTTAGCCGGATGGCCGGTGAGACTAAAATGACCGGCAATATTGGTTTCAATTGAAGGATTAGCAGGATCATTCTCAAGTCCAACGAACTTGGATGGAGAATACCGGTAAATAAGGACCAAGGCTCCCTGGTGAGTATCATAGGACTGACTATTGTTTACAGAACTGGCCCCATAATGCATCTCAATTTTTCCACCTTCATAAAACCATAGTTGAAAATTTGCGAAATCCGAATTCCCGGGATCTGCATCAAAGTGGACGTTTTTCCATTGAATTTTTATGATACGATTTGGAGCGGAGCCAAATACTTGATAGGAAACGGGAGATTGGCTGGAACCACTCCCATATCCTGCATCTATCAAATCGTTGTCGAATACGCGAATTACCCCATCGGTCTCGAAGCCTACATATCCATCTGCGACACCCACCTGAGTATATTCCTTCTCGAAAAACTTAACCTTAAAAGGAAGATTCAATGTCCAGTAACCATCCTTCCAAGGCATATTGTTCGAGAGCAATGATGGAGATGACAACTCTGTATAAGAGCCGTTACCAACCGAAAAATGATAGGTCTGGGCATTTACTAAAGCAGTCATAGACATTGCTAACAGTAAGATTTTAAAGTTCTTATACTTCATGGTTTTAAGTTTAAATGGTGAAGAGTTCAAATTTATCTCAATTTTAAAGTTTTTCACTATGTATTCAAAAAAACAAGTCATTTTGTGCTGGAGCCAAGTTACTGATGGGAGGATGCGCTTGGAGAGGTCGCTGAGAATCTCGCGCTGCATGAGGCGCTTGAGGGGGCGCGCACCGAATTCCGGTTCGTAGCCGAAGCTGGCGAGGGCGTCAATGGCTTCGGGCGTGATCTCCAAGTCTATCCCGTTCTTGCCCATCATGTCCTGCACGTTGGTGGGACTTTCAGACTTACGATCTCCTGCCGCAGCGGGGTGAACATGATGATGTCATCAATGCAATTGAGGAACTGGGAAGGGCGCGCGTTACGCTCTCGTTAAACGCGCGCCAGCGGAGCCGGGTCAGCAGAGCATAACGGCTGGGTAGAATTTAATTTGAGAATTTCATTTTCAATTTGCCTTCTGTAATTTCTAATTCCTCGCCTAAATAGCTTGATATTCTGCCGGAAAAGGTTGCTTCTACCTCGCCACCTTTCTCAAAGGTAAGTTTACTGAATAATACGTCAACCCCTTTAGCATCAGTGGAAGATAAGTATATTTTATTCGATGCATCCATGAATTCAACTGTGCGTATTGAACGACTGGATTGATCAAACTTCAGAGCCTGTCCGATTTTAAAGCCCCCATTGTTTTCGTCATAATGAAAAAATAACTGTGGGTAGGAATTATTCCCAGTAATACCTCTTAATTGGAAATAAGGGCGAGTATCTGAAGTGATACGAACGGCACTCAATTTATCGGCTACAAAAAGTTGCCCGTCAATCTTATAGCTCATAAAGCCAGGGTATAAGGCAATAGTGGCAGTTTTAGAGATAGTTTTGCTTTCTCCTGCGGAATTGGCAGTGAGGGTTACCTCGTAATCGCCATCTGACAGGTAAGTGTGCGAGGGACTTGTTTCTGTAGATGTGTCACCATCCCCAAAGTCCCAGTGATAAGATGTTGCGTTAGAAGAAGAATTGTTGAAAACCACATCGCATGGCGCTTCACAATTATTGTTTGTGATGGTAAAATCGGCAGTTATGGATTTGGTGTCCGTTCCAGGTTCCTCCTTTCCACAGCTTGATGTAACCATGATGAAAGCTAAAAAGAAAGCTACTTTTTCTAAACGTAAGTTCATTGCTATAATTAATTAGAGTTTGGACTGCAACTTACATTTTTTTAAACAATAGCTCCTAATTCTCAATTCAAAATTCAACAAGCACCCACCTCCCCCCTCAGTCGCCCGGCTATGCCGGGTGACGACTATGTTTCGAGGCATTTTGCCGAAGTTTATTGCCTCAACCCCATAAATCCATTGTCATGTCCGAATTTAGAAAGACCAACACCGATTATCCCTACTTCCTGACAATTTCTATAGCTGGATGGGTGGATATATTTACCCGCCATTGCTATAGCGATATAGTTATTGATAGCTTGAAATTCTGTTGCGAGAAGAAAGGCCTGGAATTATTTGCATATCTAATTATGCCCAGCCATTTGCACCTGATTGCCAGACACGATGATGCCCGATTAAATTCCGTCATCAGAGACTTCAAGAGCTTTACAGCACGGAAAATTATGAAGGCCGTGCAGGTTGAACCTTCGGAGAGCCGAAGAAATTGGATGATGCGGTTGTTCAGATATTATGGCAAGTACCGCCAAGGACAAGATTATGCCTTTTGGCAACCTACCAATCATCCCAAAGAGCTAAACCAACCCGGGATCATTGACCAAAAAATAGAATATATTCATTTGAACCCGGTAAAAGCAGGATATGTGACTCTGCCAGAACATTGGTACGGTACTACAGCAGCGCTTGCCCGGAAAGCCCACTGAAGGTATTGGATGCTTAAGGAGGCAGATAATGAATCATAACTACAGCCATAGGCTGCAAAACGTAGCCGTCACTTGGCTGGAGCCAAGCGACTGGGACGGGGGTGGTTACACATGTCTGGAAAGCCCGCTGAAGGTATTGAATTCATAAGAACCTGACTACTAAAACTACAGCCAAAGGCTATAGAACGTAGTCGTCACTTGGCGGAGCCAAGCGACTGGTGATAGGGATTGTTATTCCTTTATTAATGTCAGTTTCCCTTTAGTATTATTGCTCTCGTAGTAAAGTATAATCTCAGTCAAGTTAAAATAATCTATTTGTCCTAAAACAAAATGATGATCCGACCTGGACTGAAATCCTTCAACACCCATGGCTGTAATATACTTAAATGGAATCTTGGCAGTTGACGGTTTGCCATTGTCATCAGTAAATATCTGGGCTTTAACAAGATATGTAACATGAGGTTTATGGTCAGGATTGTCATGACTTAATAGGAAAACCATACCTCCAAGCAACATTTCATATTTATTATTATCAGAATTCCATATAATATATGCCATACCAGTTCCTCTCCATTCCCTGCTATCGCTATGAAAACTGCTATAATCCATTTTGATGCTATATTTACCTTCTAAAGGCATCTTAATTAGGTTTCTAATGTCTTGAGCATCCTTAATAACGATTTGTGGTGTTTGTTTGGAGTCCAGGTATTGCTTGACTAACGAAGTTCCTGAAAGTATGAGTATACCGATTAGAGTTACAATGCCTATCCATAGCTCGTACCGTTTAATATTCACCGTCTTTTCATCCATCCTGTCAGACCTTCATTAAAGAATTTGAAAGCAATCAAACCTAGCGATAGCATTTGTGCATCAAGCACATTCGATAATGCCTTTTCGTTAGTATCCCCACCGATTATTGACGAGACGAAGCTACAAATTCTTGAATCAAGACAGATCACACAAATAAACCCGCGTGATTTACAAACCCCTGTCTCGTCCTGAAAAAAGTTTACAGGTGAAGTGTTAGTCCTGGAATAGGTT
>JBBDIG010000028.1:122117-134273 GCA_040880525.1 Bacteroidia bacterium | reverse complement strand
TCCAAACTTGGTATCCAAATCGTATAATACGTAACTGAATTCCAGGTTAGGGTTTGAATATTCCTGGCTGCCATAAATTTTTTTCCAAAGGATATTTCCCAGCGTATCCATTTTCATAAAGACAGGATTAATACGAGGGTAAGGGCCAACGGAATTGGTGGTTTCGGAACCGGCTAAAATATAACTTCCATCCCTCGCTTGTACGGCCGAGAACAGATAAGTCGATTTATCAACGGGTGTTTTATTGAATGTCTTTTCCCAAACTTCATCACCATCAGAAGTATATTTTACCACATAGTTATACCAATATGCAGGAATCATTATTCCTTGACCATTGTCTTTTAATACACTATCAGAGCTTGTGCCTACTCCTAATATGGAACCATCCTCAAGTTCAAATATTTCATACAAATACCTCCTTATTTCTTTCTTATAAATTTTCAAGAACAAAGTATCGCCATCCGGTTTCAACTTAAGTAAATAGGGAGAATGATACATTGCGGTATCCTTTATATCAATATTTTCATCCGCACCACTCTGTAGCAGATTTCCATCTTTTAACCTAATGAAGGTTCCGGGACTTTGTGTATAAAATCTATGGTGCGGCTTTCCAATAATCCTGTGCCACAAGGTATCACCGGCATAGTTCAGCTTTGCAAAAAATAATGCCTGTCCAGGGTATTCTTTGGTATGGGTTGTACCCGATATGATAAAGAAAGAGTCATAAGGAAGTACATTGTTGGCTGTATTACCATAGCCAACCGTATCAGAAAAATTGTATAACCGGGAGAATGGTATTTCTGGCTGGCAGAAGCCGGAAAGCCAAATTAACAGGCAAAGCGCGATAAGGGTAATGGCTCTCATGGATAGGTGCTTTATTCAAAAGTCGCTCTCAATATAAATCTAAATTTTGCAAAATCTTCTTTTCCTTATGGTCTTTTAATATTGGTTTATGTATGAATACGATAGATTCTAAACACATATCTCACCTACATCTTTACACCATACGGTAATTCCAACAACCGTGACCAGCTTATTTCTGACAGACTTTTTTAAATACGAAAGTGATATTACAATCAACCATAAATATTTGCAGCCAGCCGATAAAGATTACAATGCGCCTCCACAATTTCGCGGATGCTGGTGGAGTAGCCTCCGCCCATTACTGCTACAAGCGGAATATTATGAACCCGTGCTTGCTCCAAAACCAGCCGGTCGCGCTCGCGGCAGCCTTCAAGGCTTAGGTTTAGGCGGCCCAGCTTGTCGGATGCAATAACATCTACACCGGCCTGATAAAAGATAAAATCGGGCTGAAGCTGACGGATAAGCCGTTGCAAATTTTCATTGAGCAGCGTGAGGTATTCTTCATCTCCGGTGCCATCTGACAGCGCTATGTCCAGGTCGCTCTCCGTCTTCTTTAGCGGGAAATTATTGGTGCCATGCATACTGAATGTGAAAACACGCGGTTCGTGCTCAAAAATTTTAGCCGTACCATTTCCCTGATGTACATCCAGGTCTGCCACCAGCACCTGTTTGGCTTTTTGCGTTTCAATTAAAAAAGTAGCGGCCACGGCTATGTCATTAAAAATGCAGAAACCCTCGCCAGTATCTCGTGAGGCATGATGGGTTCCACCGGCTATGTTGAAGGCAATGCCATGTTCCAGTGCATACGAAGCCGCTTCTGTGGTGCCATTCATAATATTTATTTCCCGTTGCACCATTTGGTGGCTATACGGAAACCCTATCCTGCGCATTTCCAGGCGCGACAGTGCTCCGGTCTTTACCTTTCTAATATATGCCGCATCGTGGGTGGCCGCAATCCAGATTTCATCCATTCCCGGCTCAAAGAAATTTTCCTGCGCAAATGTCCCTTCATACAGGAGTTGCTCCGGGATCAATTCATACTTAACCATCGGGAACCGGTGATTGGCAGGAAGAGGCAGGCAATAAAGGGGCGACCAGGCAATTTTTATCACACCGGCTTGCTTTCCTTCTGCAAGGCCAGTACGCGCTCAGCCTGATTCAGGTGCCGCTCTTCGTGAACCTCAATCACGGAAAAACCATCACCAAGCTTGAAGCGTAAAAATTTTGTAACAGGCGAAGCGATACGATTTTTGTTCAGGTTCAGGCCGTCTGCTTTTCGTACCAAAGCGATGATTTGATCCTGCTGCCGCAAAAACTCCCCGATGATGGTTTTATCTACAGAATCCTTTGGCAGAAAGTATTTGGGCGACTTCACTGTCCCATTTATTTCAGGGCCAACTTTTTTGATAAACCACTTGCCAAACCAGCCCGGCCTGAATTTCCGCTTCTTCTCAATCTTATTTCTGCTCCAGCCATTGCTGATTACTTTCTCCAGTTTATCCACATAAAGTGCGTGGGCCGTAATGAGATGGCTCAGGCACTGCCCTATGCTCCATGCGCCTGGTGCCGGTTTCCAGTTCAGCTCTTCGGCAGTGAGGTCTGCCAGCCTGGCCACGCGCTCGTTGGTGCGCTCAAGGCTGGCGATCACTTTCTGCAAATGCGGATTCTTAACAGATGCTTCCATGTTTTTTTATTCAAAGATCAACATTCAGTGGGCTTCCTTGAAATTACAAACGCAATCAGAACTCCGCCTTTATGTGGTTCCCGCCTGGTAAGCCTTCAATATTTCTTTCAGTTCATCCAAAGAATTTGCATCTGCGGCTTTCTTGTCAGTACGCCATCTCAGCATCCTCGGAAACCTCAATGCGACCCCGCTCTTATGGCGCTTGCTTTCCTGTATGCCCTCAAAGCCGATTTCAAATACCAGTTCCGGATGCACGGTCCTCACCGGGCCGAATTTCTCCACCGTATTTTTCCTGATGAAATCATCTACCTGCCTTATCTCCTTGTCAGTTAGCCCTGAATAAGCCTTAGCAAAAGGCACCAGCACTTCTCCATTCCAAACACCAAAAGTATAATCAGTAAAAAGGCTGGCCCTGCGGCCTGAACCTTTCTGGGCGTAGATCAGCACACCATCAATGGTAAGCGGTTCTACCTTCCATTTCCACCAGTCGCCTCTTTTGCGGCCCACCTGGTAGAGGCTGTCTTTATGTTTTAGCATTAATCCTTCGGCAAAATGCTGCCGGGAAGTTTCGCGCTTTTCCGCCAGTTCTTCCCATGTTGCAAAGGCCACTGCCGGAGACAGCCTCAGCACATTGGGCCGGTTCACCTCCTCTACCAATTTGCCCAGCAATTCCCTCCGCTCCCTGAGGGGTTGCTCGCGTATGTCCTCTCCGCGCCATTCCAAAAGATCGTACGCGAAAAGAGCCACCGGTGCATTTTTCAAAATGGCTGCTGAAAGATTTTTGCGACCGATCCGGGTTTGCAGCACATTAAATGGCAATACCTGTCCATCCTTGTAAGGCATGATCTCGCCATCAATAGCCACTCCATCCGGCAGTGAAGTTTGAAGAATCCGGAGTTCGGGGAATTTCTCGGTAACAAGTTCTTCACCCCGGCTCCAAATGAAGAATTGCCCCTTTCGCAGCAATGTCTGCGACCGGATACCATCCCATTTCCATTCGGCCTGCCATTCTGCTGGTACACCCAGCTCTTGCGGATGTCCATCGATGGGATGAGCCAGGAAAAATGGGTACGGCCGCGAAAGATCATCACTTCGGTTTTCTTCAAAAACCAATTGCTGATAGGTGGTGGAAGCAGGATCCCAGTTACCCATGAAGCGATGGGCAAGAATCGTTTTCTCAATTTCATGCAATCCGGCAATGGCCCGTATCAGCAAATTCTGAGATACGCCAACCCGAAAGGCTCCGGTGATCAGCTTATTGAATACAAACCTTTCCTGCTGGCCCAGTTCGTTCCACGCTGCCGTGATCTTTTGCTGCTTTTCAGATTCGGATTCCCGTGCAGCCTGATTCAGGTATTCAATCCATTCGCTAAGGGAGCGGTCGCTTTCGTGCTGCGGATCGGGGAGCAACAGGGCGATGGTTTCAGCCAGGTCGCCCACGGCATGGTATGATTCACGGAAAAGCCATTCCGGGAGATCAGTGAGTTCGGAGGCCCAACCCCAAAGCTGCGTCCGGTTTACCTGCCGTTTGGGTCTGCGACCTGTGAAAAGCGCTGCCGCCCACATCTTGTCAGCATCCGGTGCTTCGGCAAAATATTCCTTTAGCGCCAGGATCTTCTCGTTGGTCTTGTTGGTCTGATCCAGTTCAGCAAAAAGTTTCGCGAAGCGCTTCATGAGGAGTTAGTCGTGAGTGTTGAGTAGTGAGGAGTGAGGAGTGAGTGGTGAGTGGTGAGTGGTGAGTGGTGAGTACGTGGTACTTAGCTATATGCGGAAAAATAAAAAACCTTTGTGATTCTTTGTGCCCTCCGCGTCTTTGTGTCTATTTCTTAATTTAAAAAACCCTTTGTGATTCTTTGTGCGCTCCGTGTCTTTGTGGCTATTTCTTATTTGTGGCTATTCTTAATTCTTCACGAGTTGCTCAAAAATTTGCTTCAGCCGCTTTATGTGCAGCGTGTGGGAAAACAGCTTTTGACAAGTTTCCCGGCCGCGCTTTCCGATCTCCTCAAACCGGTCGTATTCTGCGAAACGCTGCAGGATCGCCCCGGCCAACTGACGATCGTCATCGGGAGGGATCATCCAGGTATCGTAGCCATGCGTGAGGTATTGCTCTACATCTCCCACGCGGGTAACGATTGTGGGCCGGCCCGAAGCAAGATATTCACCCAGCTTGGTGGGAAACCCGAAGTTGCTGTAGCGCGTATCCGGGCGGTTTACGATCAGCACATCGCACTGTTGCAGGTAGCATGGAATTTCATCAGAGGTGAGCTGACCGAGAAACTCCACTTTACTTTCCAGTTGCATTTCCTTTATGGCCTGCACCACCTTCTCCCGCTCAGGGCACCAGCCCATCAACCTTAACCTGAGATGCGGATTCTCCTCCAGCGCCATTCCGAATGCATTGAGGATCCCGGTTACCCCATCCTTGTGGCCGAAGGAGCCCAAATAGCCGATAATGTGAGAATGCGGCCGATGACAATCAACTCCCTCAAAACGATTGAGGTCTACCACGATGGGCAATAAAGTGATCCGTTCTGGCGGGAAAAAGCGCAGGTAATGCTGCTTCAGATTGCGGGATATCACGATTATGTGGTCCGCGATGTTGTGGGCGTGCTTCTCATCCTGGCGGTGCATGGCCCGCACAAACCGGTCTTTAAGGGTCATCCGGGTTCCGTAAGAAGAGTGCAGTTCTGTCCACTCAATCACCACAGGTTTTCCTATCCATTTTAATAACAGGATAATGTGCCAGTAAAAGAGAATGGAAGGCGAATAAATAAGGAATACATCGAACTTATGGCCGTGGCGAAGGAGATAGTAGGTGGCATTGATCATTGAGGAAAATGAATCCACCATTTTGCCGGCAATAGATTGCGGCCTGTAGCATTTCCCGCTGAAGAATAAATAGGGAATGCCTTTCCAGATTCCTTTGGCTTTTGTATTCAGCCCCGAATCATTAAATGAAGATGCATGGGTAAAAAAAAAGGTGACTTCATCACCTTCCTCAACCAGTCCCCGTGCATACGCTTTTAGTCGTGAATTGGAACCGGTACCTTCTATAAAATCATTGGAAGAAAAAATCGCAATTTTCAAATCTCCGGGGGGAGTTTAGTCCGCATGATGCAGATGATCCAGCGCCTGGAATATGGAATTCTGGCTGATGTATTCCGGCACGAGCTCCTTCATTCTCGTAACGATGAGATTATCGTCATGTGACTCCACCAGTTCCAATAGGTTCAAGATTTCTCTGTTCACCTGGGTAAAGTCATATTCCCTCACACTGGCGATCATTATTTTCGGATGGTGTGTGGGGAGCGTACTTTCTTTATTGGCCAATAATTCTTCCCTGATCTTCTCCCCCGGTCTCAGGCCTGAAAACTCTACCTGGATATCCTTGCCCGGAGTGAGCCCTGATAGCCGGATCATCTTATGGGCGAGGTCAACGATTTTCACGGAATCGCCCATATCAAAAATAAATATCTCTCCGCCACGGCTGATGGTTCCGGCTTCCAGGATCAGTTGGCAGGATTCGGGAATGGTCATAAAATATCGTGAAATATCAGGATGGGTTACTGTGACCGGCCCGCCCATAGCGATTTGCTTCCTGAAGAGTGGAATCACCGATCCGTTGCTGCCCAGCACGTTTCCAAAGCGTGTGGTGGTGTAGCGGCAGTGAATCTTCCCGTTTTCACGCTCCACCTTTTTATCAAGCGACTGAATATAAATCTCCGCCAGCCTTTTAGAAGCGCCCATCACGTTCGTAGGATTTACGGCCTTATCGGTGGAAATCATTACAAATTTCTCCACGTCATATTCCAATGAGAGGTCGGCCAGGATCTTTGTGCCACCTACGTTTGTAAGTATCGCCTCGGAAGGAAAGCTCTCCATTAATGGCACATGCTTATAGGCCGCAGCGTGATATACGATATGCGGCCTGTACATCCTGAAGACCTTTTCCATCTTGGTATAGTTCCGGACATCCCCCACCACGCACACAAAATTGACAGGGGCCTTGCGGCTTTTCAACTCGTTCTCAATTTCAAAAAGAGGCGTTTCTGCCTGGTCCAGCATGACAATCCTGGAGGGATAGAACTGCGTAAGCTGCCTGACCAGTTCGCTGCCGATGGATCCACTTGCACCCGTTACGAGCACAACCTTATCCCTTATCTCTTCCTCAATATGCGCCCAGTCGAGCTGAATGGGATCGCGCTCCAGCAGGCTTTCAATTCTGATGCTTTGGATTTGCCTCAGACTCAATTCCCCATTGATCCATTTCCTGGCCGGAGGAACAGTTTTGATTTTCAAATGGAGCGCCAGGGCCTGCTCCACAATTTCCTGCTTTCTTGCTACCTCCAGGTCTTCAATTGAGATGATAAGTTCTTTCGCTTTGTACTTGCGCGCGAGGTATCCCAGCTTCTCCGCAGGGAAAATTCCAACACCTTCCAGTGTCTTTTCCTTCATGTTCGTATCATCATCAATAAACGCCACCACTTTGCTCTCAGAGGAGCTGTCGTGGTCAATCGTCCTTTTGGTGATGAGTCCTGAACGGCCGGCTCCATATATGAGAACCTTGCTTTTATTGCTCCGGTAGTTCAATACATCATTGTATAATATCTTGATTCCAAGCCGGTAGGAGGTCAGGAAAAGCAGCGTGGCAATATAATCTATGATGATCACACCCATCGGCAGGAAGTACGTTCCGGCCACAATCTGAAAACCCAGATTTACAATGATGAGAAGAATCGTTCCGGATGTGATCGTAACGAATATCCGCTTGGCATCCATAAGGCTGGCGTAGCGGATAATTCCGGAGTAGGTTTTAAATACGCCAAAAAATAACAACCGGATAAAGCCGTAAACCGGAAGTATATAAAAGAGCTTGCTGAAAAGCTCAAAGTTGAAGCTGAAATTGTAGCGAAGAATATAGGCAAGAAAAATTGAGGTAATGCAAATGGACAGATCAATGAACAGGATAATCCATCGAGGTGCATACCTTTCTGTAAAAAATGATTTTAGTTTCTTCATGATTAAGTTATGGGAAGAGAGAGCCCTGGTCTTTGGCGGATACTTCAGTAATACAATATATTTTACCGGACAACACTCCTAAAACACCCGATACGGGCTTGAGTTTAATTTTGAAGCTTTTTCATTATTGCACAAAGTTAAATTTTTGATAGAAATATGTATATTATTTTAAGTTAAACAGTTATAGTTTAAATATTAAATTGCTTTCCATCCACAACGTATGCTCTCTCTATCTCCGCAATCATTGGTCATCAAGCCATATCCCCGGAGGTCTTTTAATTTCCGTTTGAAAGAATTATCCTTTGATAACCTTTCCTTCATGCAACTGATATTTCTCTCCTGATTCGGGACAGGTGGCATTTCCTTTCTCATCGAAATTGAGTTTTGCGCCTGATTCACTCATCCAGCCTACCTGCCTGCCGGGATTGCCCACCATCAGTGCAAAATCGGGAACTTCCCGGGTTATCACTGTTCCAGCCCCGATAAAGGCATATCGACCAATTTGATTTCCACAGATAATGGTAGCATTGGCTCCGATGGAAGCTCCTTTCTTCACTACCGTCTGGCGGTACTGGTCCTTGCGTTCTACTCCACTTCGCGGATTAATGACATTGGTGAAAACCATGCTCGGCCCCAGGAATGTATTGTCTTCGCAGATCACGCCCTCATAAATTGAGACGTTGTTTTGCACTTTTACATCATTTCCGAGCACTACCTTATTGGCTACAAAAACATTCTGCCCCAGGCTGCACCGGCTGCCGATAATGGCTTTGGGCATGATGTGACAAAAATGCCAGACCTTAGTGTCCTCTCCTATTATACATCCTTCATCCACTACAGCCGTGGGATGGATATACACGCTCTCAGGTAAGTTCATAATGCTTTGGCCGGGGAACGGCAGTTGAATTCAGATTTGCCAGATTCCGGCTTTGGTATATTCGTTCGATGATCTCCACCACCTTCAGCCCTTCCAGCGCATTAGCGGTTATTGTGCTGCGGTCTCTCAGCGTATCCACCACGTTCTGGATCACAAAGTGGTGATTGGCTGCGCTGCCCTTGTACGGTCCGTAGTCATTTGGCGGACTTATCTCTTCAAGCTCTTCCATTTCATAGCCATCCACGTGGCAGTATTCGATCTCGTTCATGTACTGGCCTCCTATTTTGAGGCTGCCTTTAGAACCGATCACAGTGATGCTGCTCTCCATGTTCTGGTCCCAGCAAGCGGTGGAAAAATTGATACATCCCATTCCGCCATTTACGAAGTCGAACTGCACTACGCCTGAGTCCTCAAATTCAGTGGATTCGCTGTGGTTAAAATTAGAGAAGTGAGCGTGTACATTCTTAATGTCGCCAAACACCCAGTACATGATGTCAATAAAGTGGCTGAACTGCGTAAAGAGTGTTCCTCCGTCCAGGTTCAGCGTTCCTTTCCATCCGTCTTTATTGTAGTAGCGATCATCACGGTTCCAGTAGCAATTGATCTGCACCATGTTCACATCTCCGATTTTCTGCTCCTCCATCATCTTCTTCAACCAGCGTGAAGGCGGGCTGTAGCGGTTCTGCTTCACCACAAAAACATGGCGCGACACCTGAAGAGACTTGAAGATGACCTGCTCACATCCTGCTTTGGTAAGCCCCATCGGCTTTTCTATAACCACATGGTATCGCTTTTCCAGTACATCCAGGGCGATTGGAACATGCAGGCCGTTTGGCGTGCAGATCACAATTACTTCGGTCTGCTTATTATCCTCCGCAAGAAATTCCTTGTGATCTGTATAAAAGCTTGCATTATACCCAAGCACACGAAAATCCTCCCGCTTATCCTCACCCGGATCCACCACACTTACCAACTCAGTCTCCGGATTTTCAGCGATCATTTTTGCGTGTCGCTTCCCGATATGGCCAAATCCGATGACAGAGAACTTTATCTTTTCACTCATTGCATTATATTTTTATTGAAGAATAATTATCAAATTCATGTTAATAATATTCTTTTAAGCCTACAAAGTAACTGCTTTCATAAATAGGGAATATGACAAAAATATAGAATTATCTTGCATGACAAAGTCTCCCTGGAGGTAAAGAGCTTTTTAATAGTTTTTGGATCCGAACCGGGATAAGGTAGATCGTTTTAAAAGGTAATAACTAACGGATAACAGGAGAAGTAGTGTGGCTCCAAAGATGATTTGAGCGGTTGCAGAGGCTGCAAGGAACTGAAGCATAAGAATATTAATCAGCAACTGAATGCCGGTGTAAAGCAGCGCAATGGGCAAATGCTCCCAGTTCCATTCGTTAGCCAGATTTTGATAAATGTGATGGCGGTGCGCCCGGAAGATGTTTTCCCCTTTAATAAGACGATAAAAAATTGTGAGCACTGAATCAATGCCATATACCGCCAGCAAAAGCAGAAAAATCCAGGATCCCGTTGTATGGATCAGCCAGAACGTGGGGAAAAGCAGGATGAGCGCAATGGAGATGGAACCTACATCACCTGCAAAGCACAGCGCCCGTTTCCGGAAATTAAGCAGGATAAAAATAACTAATGATACACTCATTATATAGAAAAACAGATCCGGGAAACCCGTATCAAGATGCCAATGCAAAACGAAAATACTCAGCAGCCATAATAGGCTATAGGCTCCCGTTATCCCATTAATGCCATCCATAAAATTATAGGCATTAATGATCCCTGTAAATAATATGAGCAATAAAAGGCTATATGGAACAGACTGCTGCCACAGATCAAATTCCGCGATCAGTAAGGCAGCAGCGATGAAATACACCACCAGGCGCCATTTGGCCGGTACTTCCCGCCAGTCATCCCAAAAGCTGACCAGCGCAGCCAGGAATACGCCCGTTGTCCAAAGCAGCCACTGACCGCTGTCAAAGAAGATAAACAGCAGCAGCGCAATGGGGAAAATGATCCCGCCACCGCGAATCGTGGGCAACTGGTGGGAACTCCTGGGATTGGGCGTATCTGTCATCTTCAGGGCGCGGACAATGCGGAAATATACCGCGATGGCTCCTGCCAGGATAATAGCGGAGATCAAGACGTTCACCCACATATTTCTTCCATCACCCATTTAATAATAAAATGCAATAATGCTCAATCTGTTATTGCTGATCATTCTGATGTATTTCCCGGCTTTTCGTTAAGGAAAACATTGTCGCTGCTTTTAACCACAGATTCCATTATATCCAGGTAGCGCTGCGCCAGCTTATCCCGATCAAATTCTGTTTCTGCAAGCCGCTGTGCGTTCCTTCCCAGCCGAAGCGCCTCCTCAGGATGTTGAGCCAGAAAAATCAATTTATCTGTAGCTACACCCGGATCATCAAGCGGCACATTTATACCGCATTCATTTTCCATGATCATCGTTTTGATCCAGCCGGTTGTGGTTTGCACCACCGGAGTGCCTGCTGCAAAAGAATCAAATAACTTATTGGGACTACACGTATTCTGAACCGGATCATCCAGCGTAGCCACCAGCGTAGCCCGGCTTGCCTGCACCCAAAGTGGCAACTGCACTTTTGGCAACAACCCTGGGAAACGGATATTCATAATATTTTCGTTCTCCGCAATCTCCTGTAGCGTTGCCCGCTCTGCCCCTTCTCCTATCATCACGAAAAGTATCCTTCCATCCGGATCCCTTTCCTGCACCGCTTGAGCCACCGAAAGCCAATATTTCACATTATGGATAAACCCCAGCGATCCCACGTGCGTAAAGAGCACTTTCCCCTGCGTCCAATCCGGCAAACTGCCTGTTGACTTTTGCCCAAATAATTCAATATCTGCCCCGTTTGCAATCACTGCCGTTTTAAGCTGAGGATATCGCGAGCGGATATTGGATTGCTGATCTGGCGAAGCGGTGACCACTACGTTGGCACTTTCATAGCATTTGCGTTCAAACCAGCCGGCCAGTTTCTGTTGCCATACGGCCTTAATTTTTCCCAGGCTAATGGCCCCCGCAGGCCACAGGTCGCGGACCTCAAAAACAGCCGTCTTGCCCCTGAGCTTTTTTGCCACGATCATCGGCAGCCCGATAGACAGCGGCCCGGAAGAAGCAAGCGCCAAATCATATTTCGAGAAAAGCGCGATAACGGAGGCAATCATAGTAAAGCAAGCTGCATTGAATGCCCGCCTTAAAAACGAGAAGCGGTTGGAATCCCGGATATTAATCACGATCACATCAATCCCTGCGAAATGCTGCGTTGATATAAAACCTCTGGCCACAACATCCGATTTCTCGTAGGGCGCTGAAACCACCGTAACCTGATGCCCGGCTGCAACCCATCTTCTGCCCAACTCATAGATCCTGGTGCTCCAGCTTCCTTCAGGCGTACAGAAATATTGGTAAAATATTAATATTTTAATGCGGGGCAATTTGATAATAAAAAAGGGGCAATTGTTATTTTAATGAATGCCGTAGCTCCGTAGCGATTTGCAATCCCGAAGGGATGAAAGGATTATAGCCAAGCCGAACAGGAGATTGCATTGAATCCTGAAAGGGTGGTATATGGTTTTTGAAGAATGCGGAAATGTTGCTGCGATAATGAGGTCTTAACGCTTGTGGCACCCCCGCATCCCCCAT
>JBBDIG010000028.1:70562-122107 GCA_040880525.1 Bacteroidia bacterium | reverse complement strand
TCGAGAGTCCGGAGTGCTTCTGACTCTCGATGGGGGATGCGGGGCTTTTTCACTTTTTGCGCAAAAGCGCAAAAAACTCCCCCCTTGAGGGGGGTAGGGGGGTGTTACCCCACTGCATAAACTCTTCAACCTTTGATGAAGCTATTGATTATAAATAGAACTCTCACATCCCATTTCTTATCCGCCATTGGCAAAATACAAGCAGGGCATACAACTGATTGCTATAATCCATTTTTCCACTAAAAAACCCATTTAAAATTTTATTTTGTAATTCATTATTTAAAAATTCAACTAACTCCGCTTTTATGAAAAGCTCAGAAAAATAAGACATTCCTCTCTTCCGTAAAAACCCTTCAACTGGTGCTGTAAATCCTGACTTGCGGCCCTGATGATGGCTTCCTGTTAATTCACAAAACCAGGAACGGAGAAACGCTTTGTTGCCTGGCTTTCCCATGCGGTCGCTGCTTTTCAGCGAAAATGCCAGCTCCACTACCCTGTGATCCAGAAAAGGAACCCGCACCTCCAATGCGCTGGCCATTGACATTTTATCGGTTAATAACAAAATATCATTAACTAAATAATTCTCAATATCAAATCGCATCACATCATTCATTAAATCACCGGACTCCCGCAATTTCAGTTGCTCCTGCTCATCAATTGAAAAATATTTAATCAATTCGCAATAGGATTCGTAATCATTCTTTCGGACGGAGCTAAGCATTTTAATCATAGCCCGGTTTAAATTGCCTATTGCCGAAGTGCGTGATTGGGGTAAAACCGACAGGGCCGCCACTATTGCATTTCTTAAAGGGCGTGGCAATAGCTTCAGTTTTTGGGCGAAACGCAATGCCTTATAGCGATTATACCCGCCAAATACTTCATCGCCACCAATTCCTGACAGCACCACCGGCACCTGCTTCCGCGTTTCGCGCGCCAGGCAAAACGACATGAGTGCCGAAGGATTCCCAACCCACTCTTCCTGCCATTCCAGGATTTCATCAAACTGCTCAAACAGTTGCGCCTCATCCAATTCTACCAGATGAAAATGATGGCCGAGGGCTTTCGCTAATTTCTCAGCCGCCCTTGATTCGTCAAGCCGGGGGTTATCCCTGAATTTTATTGTGAAAGCATCAATTTTAACATTAAGCTCCCGCGCCAGGATGGCGGCCACAAGCCCGGAATCAATGCCCCCGCTTAACCATAATCCTACCGGCACATCGGCCATGAGCCGTTTTTCCACAGCTTCGGTTATTTGCTGATTCAGTGGAGTTTTGCCTTCTTCTATTGAAATATTCTCAGGGGCCAATTCCCAATACCGCGCTAAATAAGTTGTATTGGTTTTAAGGTTATAAGAAAAATAACTTCCGGGCTGCAACTTCCTTATTTCTGTAAAAGGTGTATTATCACCATTTGTGTAAAGCAAATTAAAATATCCAGGTACAGCCGCACTATTTAAAGAAAGTTGTATATCAGGCAGTACCTTAATTCCCCTAAGTTCAGAACTAAAAGCAAAACAATTAGCATCCTCATAAATATAAACCGGTTTAATTCCAATCCTGTCGCGGACAATGATTAGCGTATTTTCAGGCCCGTCCAAAATCGCGGCAGCAAACATTCCATTGAGCCGCGAAAACCCATCCTTTCCCCACTCTGCATAAACATGCAAAAAAACCTCGGTATCAGAAGTAGAATTAAAAACATGGCCCTTTTTAATAAGCTCGCCCCGCAGTTCCTGGTGGTTATAAATTTCTCCGTTAAACGTAATTGTATAATCTTTATACGTCATTGGCTGATGGCCTCCGGAACTTAGGTCTACAATACTGAGCCGCGCATGCACCAGCCCCACGTTGCCCCGCTGCGCAATTCCTGTATCGTCAGGGCCACGATGTTGCAGCGATTTCTGCATCCGCCCCAGCATTGCCGGGTCCACATCCCCACCTGATTTATTGATGTACCCGCCAATCCCGCACATTATGCAGCCACTATTTTCCGGTAAAATGCAAGTAATCTATGTGCCACCGTTTGTGCGTCAAGGCCCTGCCTAATTAATTCGCTGCGACCGTTGGAGCGGCCTCCTGCCTGCACCACCCGGAAAATGGCCTGCGCCAAAGCCATTGCATCATGAGGCACAACGGCCGATGGTGATACGCCCTGTAGCCGCTCCGCCACATCCCCGCAATCCACGCTTACCACGGGAAGGTTGCAGGCCATCGCCTCCTTTACAATATTAGGGCTGCCCTCCTGCGTGGAAGTTACCAGCAATACATCAGCAGCATTCATCATCGCCACAAGCGTTTCCACAGGTTTGCCCATGACCACAACAAGTTCCGTTTGCTGATGCACATCCGGATATAGTTCTCTCAGAGCCGCTACGGCCTTTTCTGCCAGGGGGAGGTTTTTTTCAAGTGCTGCCTCCTTTGATTGATTAAATAAAATGGTAATCTTTTTATTATTGGATTTTTCCTCATTCCCATCCGGTTTAAATATTGAAATATTTACTCCACGGGTTAATACCATTGCCTTTTCTTTTACGCCATCAGGCAGGCGCTCATATATTTTTTTGCTGACACAAATAATTCCCGTGGCTTTTGTAGCACTGGTACGGCTCATCCACAATGCAATCTGTTCCCTTATTCGCCAGCGCAATCCGGGATAAGGGTGGCCCAGCATATCATTTCCGCCAAAAGTCACTACCCAGGGCATACGCGGTTTGCACAGCATCACAAGAAATGACGTTACCGAACCATATTGCGCATGAATCAGATTGGGTTGAAATTTCTGAATATGGTTTTTCAGCAACTTCCGAGAATAAAATAAGTATGTCAGGGAATTTCTAATGGTAAGATAAAATATTTCGTATAGCACCCCTGCACCCTTTACCGCCAACAATTCGCTCTTAATAAAAGGAGAATAGTGAATAGTGTGCTTCGTAACGTTGGCCGGAATAACGTAGAGTACCTTCAATTAATTAATTATATGAATTAAATGTAGCTCGAACAATTCGCGCCAGCGAATATATGTAGCTCGGAATTGCATTCCGAGAATTCGCCCCAGCGAATACAACCTGCGAGCGATAGGACCAATAAATACCTCCAATATTCATTTTTCTCATCACAAAGATGATAGATACTATCGCTCAACTAACTTGTCCAAAACCTCAAAAATCCGCTGGAAATCATCCTCACTTAAATTTGAGCCGCTTGGCAGGCAAAGACCAATATCGAAAAGGTGCTCGGCAACGCCACTGCCGAAGAAAGGATAAGCCTGAAACAATGGCTGCATGTGCATCGGTTTCCAAAGCGGACGGGCCTCAACATTTTCCTTTTCCAGCGTCAGCCTCACTTCATCGCGCGTCATGCCTTTGTTCTCCTTTGGCTCAATGAGAATGCAGGTAAGCCAGCGATTACTGAAACTGCCCTCGGCTTCCTCCTGAAATTGAATATTAAAACCGCTGTCGTTCCACTTATTAAAATAGCTTTTGTAACGGCTAAAATTTTCACGCCTTTTAGCAATACGTGCGTCCAATACCTGCATCTGTCCGCGACCAATTCCTGCCAGTACATTGCTCAGCCTGTAGTTATAGCCAACTTCAGAGTGTTGGTAATGGGGCGCTTCATCCCGTGCCTGGGTGGCCAGAAACCTTGACTTTTTTATTAGTGCCTCATCCGCTGAAACCAATGCCCCACCGCCACTTGTCGTAATTATTTTATTGCCATTAAAAGAGTAAATTCCAAAATCACCAAACGATCCGGTTTTTTTTCCCTGGTAGGTTGAACCCAGCGATTCAGCGGCATCTTCAATTACAGGAATATTATACTTGTTTCCAATTTCGATGATCTCGTTCAACCTGGCCGGCATTCCATAAAGATTGACAGGAATAATGGCCCTGATTCTGGCGTTGGCAGCAACCCCCTTTAGGTCACCGTTATTAATTTTCACTATGGCATTTTCAAGCTGCACCGGATCCATGTTCCAGGAGCCTGGCTCGCTGTCAATAAACACCGGAGTGGCCCCGGTATACAGTATCGGATTGGCCGACCCGCAGAACGTGAAGCTCTGGCATAGGACCACATCCCCCGGCTTTACGTCACATAATATCAAAGCCAGGTGCAGCGCAGCAGTTCCTGATGATAGTGCCGCAGCAAAACCTACCTGATTATAGGTTTCCAGGTCTTTTTCAAAGCCATTGACATGCGGCCCCAAGGGTGCAATCCAATTGGTCTCAAATGCCTCGGTTACGAATTCCTTCTCTGCCTCACCAATGTGGGGTGAAGAGAGCCAAATTTTATCTTTCATGTTTTGATTTTTAATGGGAAAGTTTCCCGCAGAATACTGTCATGGGCAGTAATAATTTTTGGCATCGCAAACACTGAAACGGAAAATGACAACGAAAGGAAGTGGTCATGGTGAGCGCAGACGAACCACGGGCTCAATAGCGTAGGGTTTAAACCCTACGCTATTGAGCAATTTATTGAGAAAGCTCGCAATGACAATTGGAGAGTAGGCTTTGGAAGGGTTTGTTATATTGATTGAGAGTGGCTCTATTCGCGACCAAAATGGCCCCCTTCGCCCCCAGAGGGGGTTTTGTCGTTTCGTTGGGCTGGGGTAGAAATGGCCTCCTTCGGCCCCAAAGAAACCCCCTTCGCACCCAGAGGGGGTTTTGTAGGCGCAGGCTTTGGAAAGGGTTTGTTATATTGATTGAGAGTGGCTCCATTCGCGACCAAAGAAGCCCCCTTCGCCCCCAGAGGGGGTTTGTAGAGCTTTATTTGTCGGTCTTCGTCTTTAGCTTCCCCCACCACAGGCCCACCGTTTCATGAATAACCTTATTCAACACCATCCCTTTTTTAAGGCCGGGCCACCAACGGAAAGACGTGGTTTCCGGGTCATTCTTGACCAGATGATCGCAGGGGGCGGGGATAATGGTGGTGACGCCAAAATGCTGAAACCAGAACATGGCCCGTGGAATGTGAAGCGCACTGGTGGCAATGATCACTGGCGTTTCGGTACCAAACCTTTTCACGTACATCGCAGCCTCATGTTCCGTGGTCAGGGTATTTGGCAGGTGAAACGTATCCGCAGGCGCCACACCCAGTGTCACCGCTGCATCCGCCACTGCCTCGGCCTGGGAACGGCTCTTGTCCAGTGCGGCTCCTGAAGTAACCACCTTTGAACCCGGCAGCGTACGGTATACCCGCAGACCCTCCATCATGCGCAGTGCTACTGTGCTGCCCAACTGTGACGTGGCGGGGAGGCTGGGATCATTGGTATAACCTCCGCCCAACACCAGGATATGAACCGGCTGATTGGTTTTTACAACCCCCGGCTGGAAAGGCGGATAATGCTTCTCCATTCGTCCGGACATGGCGTAAGGCAGTGGCGAAACAAACACCACAAAAATCCAGAGGACCAAAAAACCAACGGCATATTTAACCCACCTCCGCTTCCTGAACACAAAACAAAAAACAGCCATGATGGCTGTTAAATAGAAGGGATCAAGGAAGAAATAAATCAGGGATTTCAATAGCGAATATTCATTGTTGCTATTTGTAGGGTTTCCGGCCGGCAGTGCGATTCATGTAACTCTGAGCTTCTGCCCGGAGATTATTGCTATTTTAATTTTTCAACCTGCAGCTTATCACAATCACTTGTAATACAATTGCCCGTATTGAGATCAAAATCATAGTGATGCGCGAGGCAACGTAAAATACCCCCTGGTAAAACTTCACCTGTGGTTAAAAGATCATTCCCTGCATGTGGACAATATCGTGATACCGAATAGGTATTGCCATCCACATGCACCGTTATCCGTTCATCGGACTTTGGTTGGGTTTCGAATGTCTGCACTTCGCGCAACGCCTCTTCATCAGCAAACTTCAGCAGCCCCAACAAGTGGTCATTGTACCGGTCAGGATTGCGTCTTGCCCGAAACCTGAGCGACAGGAAGAAATCCTCCCAGGCCACCTCTTTTCTCAATATGGGCGGCAACCATCGTGAATCAAAAGAATATATATATCCGCAGTCCTCAATTCCCTGCCCTACTTCTTGCCGATCCTTTCTGAAGTCTACGTACCAATTTCCACCCCCCGAACCCTCAATTTCAAACCCAACGCGCATGTCTATTTTCTCGTTAAAGTATGAATTCAGACCAAGCAGCCACTCAAAGTATTCTTTGAACGGTTTCCAGAGTGAACTTTCAGGCTCAGGATGATCGTCATATATTTTCCTGATCTCACTTTCCCTGGACGATTGGTAAGCCCTCAGGTAAGCCCACCTATCCTGCAGATCCTGTTTGAACCAAAAAGCATCTTCCGTTTTCTCTTTGCCCACCGTAGACCATGTATCACCGGGAAGCAGGACAGTAATGTTTTCAACCCCTTTTTTCCTGAGGTAGGAAGCCACTTCAAACTGGTCCGGAAAAATACCTCCTTCCATTTCTTTATTGTACTGAAATAAAACGGGATCAAGGAAGGCAGGAGGCCCAGCAAATGGTAATCCCATAACCGGCTCCACGATTTTCATGCACCGGAAACAATAGGACAATTTAGCCGACCTTTTTTGTTTTCTTAACTGATCTTTTTTCTCTTCATCAAAATTGTACACCATCGGAAACCAGGATGCGCCTGCACCCTGAAAAGCGAACAGATTAATAACGCCTCCAACCTTTTGCTTTATATCTCTCAGTTGCATTGGGAATAGGCGTGCATCATTCATATTGAGGAGGGTGTGCCCTTCTGACTGTATGATGATGGCAGAATCATGATTCATGGGTGGTTCTGATACGAAGAACACGGTGGTTCCGGGTACAATTTCGTAGGTTTCCCATTGCGGAACTTCCACGATGGGTCGCTCTCCTCCCTGCCAGATCTTTTGCTTTAATACAGGAGATGGGTATTTAGGGACAATTACCGGAACACCTGGATCTACCTTGCTCAGGAACCAGGGATCACAATGATCAAGATGTTCATGAGAAATAACAATTGCTGTCGGATGATATAGCTCATCATCCTCTAACACATGTGCGTTATCAGGAAACTGGAACCAAGAACCCTGGAAATTTCCACTGGGCGAGAGCCACGGATCAATTAAAATAAGTGCATCTTTTGTTTGTACTTTCAAGCCAGCATGGCCTATTGAAGAAATTTTCATTAACTACTCTTTTTGCTTAAAACAATTTTTCCCGGTACACCTACCACAGTAACACCTTCAGGAATATTCTCTATAATCATCGCCTGCCCGCCAATGATGGCAAAATCGCCTATAGTAAGAAAATGATTGGTGGTGGCTCCGATTCCCATAAAAACGCCTTTCCCCATCACCGTGACCCCGCCCAGGTTCACACCAGGAGAAAGCGCACAATAATCGCCCAATTTTGCATCGTGTCCCAGAGCACAGTTCATATTGATCACGCAGAAATCAGCTATCCTGCTACCGTGATTGATGCTTACTCCGGGGTAAATAATATTTCCTTTTCCTATTTGAACGTCATTGGAAATCCAAACATTCCGCGATACAAAATTGGGAAAATGATAATCTGCAACATTAATTCTTTTTAAAATCTGTACTTTAATTTTTGGTGCTGCAATTCCAATAACCACCGAAACACCGTTGTAATTCGCAAGATCATCAATCGAACCTAAAACCGGAATATCCCAATACTTCTTCCCGGTTTTTTTCGGATCGTCATCCAAAAAACCTATTATATTATACTTTTCATTAAACAATTCCTGATTATTGACCAGGAATCCCGCAATATATCCTGCTCCTATAATGATCAAATCCTTTTCCGTCATAAATAACCCTCAATTTCCTTTTTCAATCCACGCTGCACCGGTAGTTGCCACAAAAGCTTACACCAGTTGTGGTTTCCTTCCAGCAACTCCGGACCTGAATCCGTAACGACCACATCCCAACCGATGGAACGGTTCTCCACCATATCCGTGGCGGCCTCCGTCACCATTTTCTTCAGCGCCTGCCAGCAGGGTATCTGAAAACCAACGATCTCTGTTCCTGTAATGGGATGATGTGTTTCGGTATTCTTGGTAATGTTGGAATAGACTGCGGGGCCTGTCACTATTCCTGTTTCATCGTCAACAGGTGCCGCCAGGTTACCGGCCGCCAGGTTGTCCACATGAGAATTTACAGTAATGCGTAGGCGCACACCCAGGATATGTACATTGCCAGATTCATCAAGTTGAGTAAAAACCCGCACAGTATTCAAGCCGCTGTCTGACAACCTGCGCAAGTCCTGATGTTGCACCAGATACTCCTCCAGCAGGTCAAGGCCATGCAGTTCCATCAGTTGCAGTACATCAGCCGGGGTTTTATCTTTTGAACCAAATACCCGTACTTCACGGCCACACTGGCCGTCCCGCGCTTTAATTACGAACTTACCTTGCGGTTGCTCTAATATTCTTTTTATTTTATCCGGATCTTTCTTCAATTCCTGTAACTCAAAATATGCATGGTGAATATATTTCGAAAAATGCTTCAGGAATAACCATTTATCATTCAGCACATCCCGGTATTTTCTGGGATTCATTTTTAATTGATATTCATACATGTATCCTGTGCCTGCATAACTCTTACGGGCTTCAGCATCTTTTTCATAAAACCGGAAATAAAAATAATCAATAAATGCTATTTTATACTTAAATGATGAGGTCATCACATCTTGTAGAATAGAAGGCCTGGATCTGCCGGTTGTTTTCTGCACATGATTCACAAATCCACGGAATTCTTTCCAATTGGTACTCTTTAGGTAATAACCAAAATATATAATCTTGTTGAACATTCAGTTATTTCCCTTAAAAGGTTGCATTGGGCGTTCAGCCGATTGGTTTATTCCTTCCTTCAGAATCACTTTTTTTATTGTTCTAAAAATAATTTTCATATCTAATAGAAAAGAAATATTATCAATATACCGGACATCATGCTCAAATTTTTTCTGCCAGCTTATCGAATTCCTGCCGCTTACCTGCGCCAATCCGGTAATACCGGGCCGAACCGCGTGTCTTCGTCTTTGCTCCAGAGAATAAAGGGGTATGTATTTAAACAACAGCGGGCGCGGGCCTACCAGGCTCATATCACCAATTAATACATTAAAAAGTTGGGGCAGTTCGTCCAAAGAAGTCTTTCTTATAAAGTGGCCCATTTTGGTTAATCGCTGATTATCGGGCAATAAATTTCCTGCAGCATCCTTTTTGTCGTTCATTGATTTGAACTTCACTATTCTAATCCTTTGCTCGCGCCAGCCGGGCCGTTCCTGGAAGAAAAAAGGAGAACCCTGGTTAGCCAAAGCCAGAAGGAGGGTCAGCAATAAAATGAACGGAGACAGCAGGAGCAATGCACAAAGGCTGGCAACAAAATCAAAGGGACGCTTAAGGTAATCTCTATAGACGCTCAACCTTTTCCGACTTTCCTATTATTTTGGCAAGGTCACGGGCCGAAATAAACTCTGCATCCGGCCAGCGTTCCACAATCTTTCCAAGCAACACTTTCAATGCATCCAGCCCTTTCTCACGATTCTTCTTATCAATATGTCCACAAAAGTTAACGCGGTGAGAACTGATGTTGGCTGGTTTGCCCCAGCGGAAGGCAGCTTCTATCTGGCGCAACGCCAGGTTAATCCAACGATCTGTATTGTCGTCTATTGGTTCAAAGATCACGTTACGAACAAGAATGGTGAGGCCGTTTTTTTTATCGTACCCAAGGAAGTTGAATTCCCTTGCATACTTTCCGGATTCCTGATAACGCTTTGTAAAAAAAGGTTTGTCAAGTGCCTCTATGCCATATTCGGGGAGGTGCTTCACAAGCGAGGGCGGAAACTGACTTGCCGATGGGGTAAAAACAGTGGCCTGCCGTCCATAGACTTCCCGGAAATCAAGCATCCCTTCTTTTATAATTTCCGGCATACCTGCGAGATCCTCCTTGTTCTTAAAGCCAAATGCTGCACTGTACTTGAAATTTCCATCCCCTTTGGTTTGGAGAGCAATATTGGAGCGATGCTTCAGGGATGCCATAAGCTGCGCATCCTTTTCCTTTAACTTCTGAAGAAAAACCCTGAGATTGAAATGCTCCCGTCCATGAAATTCCGGTGAAAGATATCCCTCCTCCATGCCTTTTTGCCAGAGTTTCCAGGTGCCTTGATATGGGATTGGATCTTGTTCCGCTTTTCTTTCGAATGTATGGCTCACCAGTTCTGAATAATACTGTCCGTCATCCTCCGATGCCATCTTCTCAAAATCAATGTTACGGGTCAGGGCATAAGGGGTAAAAACGGCTGGCTTCCCATGTTGGTCCTTCACCGTATCCAGCACCTCAAAAAGTGCCTCCAGGTCTTCCCTTGTCTCCAGGGCGTCATAACGGTCAAAACGCTTTAGGGCCGGGTATCCGGCTTCATCCAAGGCTTTCCTTGATTCACTTGAATCAACCCGCACATTACCGTAGTCATCCACCGAAAAAACCACCAACTTTCGTTTGGTACGCCAGCCAGGAATGTTCTTGAAATGATCAATTATTTTCATCGCAACCATGAATTGACGACATTAAAACCGCATGAAAATAACCAGCCTGTAAATCGCTAAAAACATCATTTATCCAGCCGGATATTGAATAATTATAATATATACCTGAAGGAATATCAACAAAAGGTGATTTAATAAAATCCGGGTCAATTACTGGTACCTGACGATCAATCACCATAACATTATCCGAATCGTAAAAATCATATTCTTTGCTTTTTTGATTTGTGGTAATAAGTTTTCTCTTTGCCCCTAAAACCTAAATGGTTCGCATTGTTAATCCGGTTTGACCAGGTTCCTCAACATCCAGAGATGCTTTGGTGCGTGCCATATACCGGGTAGCAACATCAAGCGTCAAACTGATGGTATGGAAATTTTTCCCCCACGGAAAGAAAGACCTGTACTTTTAATTTTCGAAGCCGGTTCCGCAACCACAAGAAGTTCTTCCATTGAAATAAAATTCGTGGCCTTTCATTAATTGAGAAACCGGGCTCTGTTCATTTAACATCAGCGTGCAACGAAGAAAAATGGGGCCTCTTGGCAAGAATAATAACTTCCACATCATATCCTTTCTCCGCCCTATAATTGGCCAACTGGCTGATGACCCGTTCAGCTCCACCAGAAGTTAATGCATAACGATGAATGATAATACGGGCTTAGGCAAGATTTTGATAAAGGCTTTGACATTTCTGAAAATCAGGATGGTTCTGCAAAAAAACAATTACTTTTTTCTTTTTAATTTCCTTTTCCACTGTGGGGAAGCTCGCACCTAATTTGTCTTTTGCCCCAAAAGGTTTATCCTTTAATTCATTCACTTTCGCTTCTATGGTTGCGTCATTTAACATTGCTCTTTCAGGCAATTTACTATTGATGTTTTTCATCACTTCAGCAGGACTTTTTGTGATCATCCCAAACGTAAATAGATTTACCCGGTTCCTGTTGTCGTTTACATATTGATAATATTGAATATAATCAGAGATCAACATCTGTAAAAGTGTTTGATCAAGGGCATCATCGGCAGGTGCTCTACCCCGCAGAGCAAAGTGCTTGAGGTAATAGGAACTTATAGCATTTAAGGGATCACGAAACAGGATAAAAACCGGGAGTTTGCGTTTTAATGCAATCTTAATGGGCGCCACAGCATGAAGATGATGTACCACATGCAATTGCGGCCAGATACTCCGGATCAGAAAAATACCAAAGGTATTTCCTGAGCGTGGAAAGCCATCGAAATAAAAGGAACTTTCTTTTTTGAACCAGTTAACCCTAACACCGCGGTGTTTGCGGTAAAGGTGATACCACAGCCAGAAAAGAACAGGGTTTGATTTTACACTACTCCTCATCATTATAAATTGTTTAAGAACATTAAATTATCATCTCCAAAACCAAAACAAGCGATCAATCCAACTTCCCCTTGCAATTGACTGAACTTAATCGCTTATAATGAAACCCCAGATCAGCGTCAATGGTCAGGTTTTTTCTTTAGACGGATTACATTACCTGTCAGCCTGTAGGGAGCCGAATAGGTTGATTCCGCATTTAAATGCCCCATAACAGGATTTACCTTTATCATCCTCTCAGGATCTCTTAAAATAATCTTCGTACTTAATCCTGTAACTTTTTTCACCAAACCAAAAACCTCACTTAGTGTATTATATAAAATCCAGTTCAACAGGATTTTACCTCTAACCTAATAATACATTCACTACTTGTTCAGCAGAACTTTTTTTACCCCAACGTTCCAATGCATATTCTTTGGCTTTATGGCCTAAAGCATTTCTCTTTGCTTCATTTTGTACGATATCTTTTATAGCTTCCACATAAGCCAACGTATTTTCCGGTTCAATGAGATAACCAAGCCCTTCAGGAACGACTTCCACAACAGGATATATTTTGGGCCCTACAACCGGTCGACCCATGCACATTGCCTCTGCGAAGACCATCCCAAAACCCTCCCGTCTAGTTGGCAGGAAGAAGACATCAAAACTCTTGAATAGCCAGGGAATTTCATTTGCAGGTAAATAGTCACTGACTAAATGCACTATGTTCCCCAAGCCTTCTTCCCGGATCTTGGCTTGATACTTTTCCCGCTTACTACCATTACCCCTGATCAGAAACTTCACATCAGTGTCCACATTCTTGAAATGGTGTGCCACCGAAATGATGGTATCAATACCTTTAAAATCCTCAATTCTGGCGATTGATCCGACCACAAAGGTGTTCCGATCATTCATTATGGCTTCAACTATGGGATGCCTCCCCTCATAAATATTCTTTGCTGATGCTACAAACTTGGGATGAAGATCATGCCCTACCATTATACACTTTTGCTGGTCTATACCTGAGTCAATCGCCTCCTTAAGAATTGTATCGCTAACAAAAAATATCTTGTTGGTAATCTTTGTCAGCGATACATCAACTTTTCGAAAGAGCCATTTTTGAAAAGAGCCCAACTGTTCTTCCCGATGGAGGAAATCATCCTGATGGTGATAAATGCGTTTTACCCCGACAAGCTTAGCTGCAATTCTTCCCACAAAACCCACCAAAGTGCCCCGCGTATAAATGACATCGGGTTTAATTTTTCGGAGTACTAGATAAAACTTCATCAAAGTCCAGGGCAATTTGATAATGGTTGAAACTGCCATGAACTGAGGGATGGGACATTCATGCAATTGGGCTTCCAGTTCTCCTAATTCCTCCAGGGCCACCTTCTTATTGGTTTGTTCACTGGAGTAAATGATGTGATAGTCACAACCGGATTCCTGTAGCAAATCGGAAATGTTACGGCCAAAATTTGAAATCATGTTGGCATTAGCCGATGATTGAACGATTACTAAGTTCTTTTTCATTGAATGAATACTACGACTTCTTTATTGTCATTTTTCACGACTGAAATGCAAAAAAAACCGACTTGTCCCCTGTAAAATATCTTTATTTCATGTGTCGACACGCTAATCAAATCCATGATCTGAAAGGAACTCTTTATAGAATTTCTTTCGTCTATTTTCTAAGATGTCCTTTTGATAATCTTTGGCGACATCAAAATTTCTCCTCGCTTGTTCAATTAGCCATTCCTGATCTATGGATGATATCCTTTGGGTAATCTGCTGAATTCTTCCCGGAGAGAAAATGCATCTATCATCCAACAATTCTGGAATACCAGCGGTCCTGGCACCTAAAGCGGGACAGGCTACACTCATAGCCTCAATCAATGCTCTTGGTAATCCTTCTTGTTTGCTGGGTTGAATATAAAGTTCAATATCCCGCAATTGATCAAATACTTCAGCATGTTTTAAGCTTCCCACAATTTCCACATCATTCGTAATACCCAGTTGTTGGGCAATTTCTTTTAACCGGGTTGGGTTGCCTTGCCCTATTATTTTATACCGGAGATGCCAACCCTCGTTATTGTTTAAATGGGCTATCACTTTAATGATATCGTCCTGGCCTTTATAAGGTACATCTATCGCTGCAATTGTAGCCACGACCATCTCTTTTACATTGCATCGGTGAATTCTTTCCAATCGTTGTATCAGGTCTGAATCATCCAAGGCATTTAGCTCTACATTTGAACAGGAAATCTGCTTACCCCGAGTAGGGTATCTCCTCTGTAAAAATTCTTTAGTAACATATATAACATAAGGTAAACCTTGCACAAGCTTTTGCATTTGCACCAACTTGAAATGTGCAATCAATTTCCCCTTCCAGTTATAATTCCAGTATCCATCAAAAGTACAGCCTACGAATTCCACCAGGTGGGGTTTATCAAATTTCTTTGCTGCCTCGATGGTAAGTCGTCCAATGGCTGAGGGCAATCGGGCTACCACCACGTCATTCTCCTTTACAGCGGCCTCTATTACTTTCTTTGCTTTCCTATGGTATTTGACCCACCTTCTAATCGATTTAAAATTGGGCACCTCAATAAATGAAAAGTTATCCGATAGGATAGGACTATAACGATGATTTCCTCCTTCCTCAAGAGATTCTAAACGCATTAAGAAAGTAACATGATCACCTAAACTTAAGTATCTGTTCTTGGTAGCTGCATCCACATACACGCCAAAATAGGCCCCATCAACATCTTGATACAAGTACCCATCAAATGCAAACAAAACCTTTCTCTTTGGTTTATCTATATACAGTTCCCTTTTGAACAATTCGAAGTTCTCTTTTCCGTCAAACCGATTGCGGGCATAGTCCAGGCAACGAAACAAATCACGTTTCGAAAGATCTTCCTTTAACTGTAATATCATTGCCGTAAATGCTCCATGATCAAGAGGTGATGGCATTTGTCCTGCTATTTCCTCCGGTAATACTTCTAGTATAGAGGGAATATTGGAAGTTAAGATGGGTATATCTGATACCATCGCTTCAATTAAAGCATTTGGCTGCCCTTCTGTCACCGAGGGAAAAAAGAACAAGTCGAAGCTCTTGTATAGCAAAGGAACATCCTCTACCAAGCCCATGGTAAAACTGATGGATGTGATCCCATACTCTTCCAGCTTCCTTTTAAAAAGGTCAGAATCCGTGTCTTTACCACAAAATAAAAAATGGATTTCCGGAAGGTGAAGTTTGATTTCAGCCGCCACTTTGAAGATCGTCTCATGATTCTTGGCAGGGGCATACCGACCCACATGACCAATGATAAATTTATCTAGCGGCAGTCCCAGTTGTTTCCGGGCTTCGTCCCTCGTAATTCCCCTGGAAAACATTTTGATATCCAGGCCATTTCTTATGATCTTAAACCGATTGTCCTTTAGCCAATAATCATTATAGAAATTACCAAGAGCAAACCGGCTATTTGATAGAATAGTAGTAGCATATCTGCGAATAAGACGGTTGGCTAACTTGTTATAACTGACTTTCAGATAACTTTCATGAAAGGCATTGGTGGACCTGCGGTGCCAGGCAATCCGGTGCTTAATTCCGGCTATACTTGCAATGGCTAATGGAACACCCCCAAAATTGCCATTAAACGTGCAGATTATATCAAAGCGATATTTTTTAAGTAAATCATAAAATTTATAAAATTTCATGATGTTTAAGTACCCGATAGATTGATAATGTATTCGACACCCTAAACTTGAAAACTCCTCATGCAGGTCGCCTTTAGTCTGGTTAAGTGATAAGACATGCCATTCAACAGACTCATTTCCATAAAAACGGATGAACCTAAGGGCGTAATTTTCTGTACCTCCCGCATGAAGAGTGGGCAATACAAACAAAACTCTCTGCTTCACTTTATTTAACAATCCTACTTTTACCTAAACAAACACTTCTAAATCTTCTCAGCCCTGTAAAAAAGAACGGTAATAAAATCATTTGGAATGATAATCAATTCCAAAACCAAAATAACCTCTCAGTAATTTTTGCTATCAACAAATTCTTGTGATTCAAACGAGTATATTTAAATCCCAAATCCTTATCAACCTTTAATGATTTTTTCAATCGAATCTTATTGCCTGCCAGCATGTGCTCAGAAGTAAATGGAGCTCTATCTAATATACCCGCAAAAGCAGGATCCAATTTTTCCAGTTTCTCAGGATCATTCAAATATTCTCTGTACCTTAATTTATTACTTTTTATGCCAATGCAAAAAATTTCGCACTGTAAGTGGGTAAGGAACCAACTTGCCCATGTTTTAATGGTGCTTCGGGCTGGATTATCCTCCTCTATCCCCGCCTTAATATCTTTCTTGGATGAACTTTTCGCAGAATTTAATACACCTGTAAAATTCCGGATCAGATGGATTACAGACAGTTCCGAGAACCTCCTCAATACTGCTATTCGGGTGGGTGATTTTGAGGAGTCAATAATTACCTCTGCACCTGATACTTCTTGAATAGCCTCAAAAAGAATTCTGGTTGCTTCGCAATAGCCAAGAAATTTTCTCCCTGGCCAAAACCTGTTTTTTAATGTAATAAAACTAGTAATGCTCCTTTCATATCGCAGCCGCAATGTCCGGTATTCCTGCCCTGACAGAGTACTCCGGTCTTTCCAAAGTTGCCATACCTCCTTCCAAAAAGGGCATTCCCCAATTTGCTTCCCACATGAACAATATTCTTCATGAATGGTGGGACGGGTTACAGAGCTTACTTCGCCAGCGCTAAAAAAGCCAGGCGCGGACCCCAGAACAATATCTAAAAGTGTAGACCCTGAATGACCGTTGCCCGTTATATACAGTATCTTAATCTCTCTTGTCTTCATTTACAGCCCTTAATAAAAGGTCCACCATCCAGCCTTGAGGATTGAATTTGTCATTGTGCCACCTGAGTTCAGAATCCCAGTAGCCCGGACAAGTGTCATACGCACCAGGTGCAAATCCATAGCTTATTTCCACTAAAAGTGGTTTGGCTTCACTCGTATACACATAGTCGAAGGCTACACACTGGGCTGCCATATCTTTGGTGATTTTAAATGAAAGGGCAACTGTTGCAAGGTCAAATAGGTCGCGCTCATATTGAATTTCACCACTCCCGGAAGCTCTGAAATCCCCTTGCCTCACCATGCGTTTCAAAGCAAACGCCCTTTCCCCTATCACCACCACTCTAATATCTGAATCATTGCCTGGGATAAAATCCTGAAAATACACATATCCCCTTTCTCTACCGCCTATTTTTGCAAAAGGTGGTTTATAACCCAGCCGTATGATGCCTTTGGCTACATCGGTTATTGTTGTTTTACCAAATCTCCATTTTCGCCAGCGCTCCATTAGGTTTCCTAATGCATTGTAATTGGAGAAACCGGAGCCAAATGCTTTTTTGATTAGGCGGAATGCTTCTGACCGATTCCTGGCCAACCGAACATTGGATGAGCCCGCCCCGCCCCGCAATTTAAAAACCTTTGGAAAATGTGTCTCCTCCGCCCAGGCCAATGCTGTTTTCTTTTCCACAAAAACATAAGAAGGTACTATAGGAGCACCCAATGCTTCCAGTAAATATTTCTGGGCCACTTTGTCATCAAAGTGCCATGCGGTACGGAAATCCGGGAAGACCCTAAACCCACTATGTTCCAGTGCATAGAGGATCTGTTTTGCAATCAGAATGTCTTTGGGATTTCCCTGGCTGTGGTGCCACATCAATGCATCGCAATCCTGAATTTGATGGATTATATCACTGGCATAGCAATCCACCAATTTAAAAGCTATATTATTTTGCCGGCAATACTCAGCCCAACGGGGATGAAAACCTGATGAACCGCTATGGATGGCTAATTTCATCTTGCAAGATGGCTTTTAAAATGTCGTGATGTGCCTCGCAGCGAATAAGATTAAGTAGATACTCTTTTTTTCGCCTGTTCCACAAACTCGGCATCCATCCCCGGTTTTGCATGGCCTGAATATAACGGCTCTTATGCGGCTCTATATAAGAAAGGTAATTCTTCTTATGCTTGCTGATCCATTGTTGAAATGAGGCATTTAATGCTTTATCACTTTGAATTACTTTATTTATCCTGGCGATTTCGTTGTTTCTCAGGTTTTGTTCCTCCAAATCGCAAAGCGTTAAACCTGGTTTTTCGTTACATTGATCAAAATGATGCATTTCAAAACCTATCTGATCATTTTTAAAAGTCAACATTACTGCTAATCCTTTATTCCAGATAGCGTGTTTGTGTACCTTATGATCAAATAGAAAATTGCCGGTTGAGTAAAATATTGGGGCACCCTGGAACACCTCAAACCCGCTGGTGCAATGGGGATGATGGTTCACCACCGCATTAGCACCGCACTCCACATAGAACCGGAACAGGTCCTTCATGCGCGGGCTGGGATATTGGTACATCTCATGGCCTCCGTGTGATATAACCAGTACATGATCGGCCTTTGCGGATGCCGCTTTTATATACCGGCTATTCAGAACGGGATCAACAGGATTTGCACCAGGGGAATCATTGTAGGTTGTGCTCCATTCATTTTCCGCAAAATTCAGCACGGCTAGTTTTTTCCCTTGGTCTTCATGGATATACCAGGCAGCCGCCTCATTGTGGCCCATGCCGGCCCCAATGTGATCCATATCTGCCGTGCCCAGGATTTCCAGCGTATCTTTCACGCCCACGCCACCATAATCCAGAATATGGTTATTTGCAAGGGTCGCCAAACCAAAACCTGCCCGCTTTAGGAAACCTGCCGCCTCATGGGAGCCTTTAAGGGCGGGGCCAGTTTTCCGTATTGGTTCAGTATGGTCTGTTAGGGGTGCTTCCAGATTGACGATGGCCAGATCGGAAGCTTCGATTAATTCGGAAAAGTTTCCCAATATCGCTGCCGGATCATCATTAAGGACTGCTTCCATGCGCAATCCCGGATAAAAGTCTCCTGTTGTCAGTACTTTCAACGTTCCTTGTTCCCGTTCATTAAATCGCCAAGTTGGTCAGAGGTCATGAATTCCACATCTGGCCAGGTGCTGAGAATTCTGATAAGCAGGGAATCAAACAAGCGCAAATTGGTTTCCCGGTTGGTGGGGTTAATGAACCCGATAAAATTTACCCGGTGTGTCTCTACTATGGCCGGTTTGTGCCATTTAAAGGCGCTTGCTATGCCTGCCATGGCAATATCCACCCAGTCCCTGGCAGGGTTTGAAGATGGTTCGAACTTCACATTGCGCACAAGGTAACGGGATCCTTGGCTGTTTTTCTGGCCCTGGTAATGTCGCTTCACTTTCACCTTTTCTTCATGGCTCGATGGTAACCGCTGGGTCATTGCACCCTGGAAATATTGAACACCCTGGCTTGCAGCACTTATTTCAATCTCATCATCCCATAGGTAGTTGGGCGCTATAAATGACCGGGAAGGATAGCCGAAAAAATCCCTGAACATCGTCAGGCCTTCCTTAACCACCTCCCCCCGATTGATGATGATTTCATCTTGACTGCCATCAAATGCCGCCAGGTAGCTGCCCCTTTTCATTTTGGAAATGTGCGCACTAATTCCGAACATACCTAGGTCGAAGGCGAGATGCGCTTCTGCCTCACCATTCCGTAAGTCCCGCATCCAGCGGGAAATGTTTAAATGCTCCCTTCCGTGGGATTGAGGATGGAATATCTTGTCTGCCATTCCTTTTTTCCAAAGGTCAAACGCTTGTGAATGCTCAGGATAGCTTTGAAGGGTGGCCTGCACCGGCTCAAAAAAATATTCCTGAAAGCCGCCTTCCCGTATTTTTTCAAAATCCGGATTGGCCACGAGGCTGTTGGCCGTTATCACCGGTGGCCTGCCATTCTTATCTTTATAATGAAGCAACAAATCAAAAAGCAATGTCAGATCCTGGGTACTCGCCAAGGCGTCATTGAGCATATAATGGCACTTATCAACTGCCACACCTTTTTTGCGTAAAGCATCAATTGCAGCGAGTGATTTGCTGCGGATGGCCCCCCAATCATCGCTTTCCAAAACAATGATCTTCCGGCTAGTGCGCCAGCCGGGGAGGTTAATTAGCTGTTGTTTGATTTTTCTCAGCACCAGATAATTCTAAAAACCGAGAAATTTTGTTATCGCCTTGCGAAGTGAGATATTCAGTTCGCTATCCAGCCAGGGAATAAAAGGTGCAGCGAGCATATAGGCACTGATGTAATAAAGAAGATCTGTAATACGATAGTAGACAAAAGGCACGAATACCAACATTGCAAACGTCAATATCCACTTTTGATAATACACCGTCTGCAACTTCTGGTTAAAATAGCCCCGGCCCCACATCAGCATTAGTGTGGCCAGTATAAAGACCCCTACCACTACATTGCTTCGATTGGCGACTGCGGATAGAAACCACATCGTATTGGCCAAGGCCTTGGTAAGCAATCCGATGGAAAATATACTGGCTTCGAGTCGGGTCATTTTGGAGAAGTAGGTCCCAAAGAGCATTAATGTAATTGCAACGAGTACCACCACCCAATCCTGTAATCCTGCCTTATAAAGCCTATAATGCCATGCTGTATTTTTTTTCCCGGTAATTTCAAATGTTCGCCCGAAGTCTTTTGCTTCTGTCTTGGAGTAGGAATCTACCATTGTCTCTCCTGTTTCAGTTTCCTTTAACCCCCTGGTGATGGTGCTGGGATTAAGAATGGTTGATATAAATGACATAAAAAAAATGACAGCAAAAATCCACTTTCGAACGCCTACAATCAGCACTATCCAGGCAGGGATAGCCATCATAAAATACCCCACATGAAACAACGGAGGCATAAACATTAAAAATAGATATTTCTTTTGTTTCGTTTGATAATAGCTGATGCAGGCATAAAAAAGCACCCACAACCCAGACCAGGTTCTCACGGTATTGATGCCCTCAATGTTTTTCCAAAGTATGAATACTACCGCAAGCCCAAAGAATAAGGCACTATGCTTAAACCTGGGAAAAATACTGAAAACACGGAACATCGAACCCACAAAAAAATATGCGTAGACAAAGGATACAAAAACAAAGAATAGTCCCGGAAGGCCGAGAATTCCACCCGTGAAATAGGACACAAACTGAATGTACAGATCCTCTTCCGTACCCGCAGTATTCTTAAACGTCATGGCACTCCATATCTCTGATAAAAACTGAGATAAGGTTAAGTCCATATAATGATCAGAAACGTTGTTCAAATGGTCCACCCCATCATTGGTTCCTGAAATGGTAATGATGGATCCATAAAAAGTGATGAAGACGATAAGCGTCCATCGCCTAAGCGAACGGCTTCCGGTCCGGAATGCGGTATAGAGGCTCCAGGCCGGGGATAAAAACATCAACATGATATGGGTAAATAGCCGCTGGGTCATGTTGTAGGCACTTTCTTTAATTCATCAAACAGACGGAGCCACACTTCGCCTACCCTGTCAATGGTAAATCGGCCTGCGTTGGTCAGTGCCGCCCGCTGCATGGTATGTAACGCCTCGCTGTCAGCAGCCAGGCGCACAGCCTGTGTTGCCATGTGCGTTGCATCAAAAGGTTTGCTCAGCAGCGCATCGTTGCCCTCTTTTACTATCCAGCCCAATACACCATAGCTGTCAAACGCCAGCACCGCACATCCGTAGGATTGCGCTTCAATAAGCGTATTGGGAAATCCCTCATAAGCAGAAGGCATCATGAAGATGGATGCTTTTTTATAATAGGGTTCCGGTTTTTGATAGCCTTCCATATCTACCCGTGGGAGGTTTCGTTTTTTGAGGTCCGCCTTCAGCGCATTCATATATGGGCCATCTCCCACAATCACAAATCGCCAATCCGGTAAACGGTCATGCGCGTGTTCCCAAAAATCCAGCAACAGGTCAGAACGTTTTTGCTGAATATTCAAGCGGCCCACATGCAATATGATCTTTTCCTTTTTTACGTCCCCGGAAAAAACCTCCGGTATGGAATTGGGGATGGCCAAAACCTTCTCTGACTTATAATTGCCCACAAAATGTTCCAACTCCTGCTGGTTGGGCGGAGCAAATAGGATGAAGCGATCGTGCGCATCGAGGATGCGCATGAGGTCCTTTCTGTGCTTTAGCCAATGTCGTTTTTGAATGATGCCGATCCCCAGGGAATTATCCAACAGTTTGAATAGTGGTGAAGGCAACATTTGCCCCATGTTTTCACGGGCATTGCTCTTAAAACTAAATAATGAATTCCGGAGACAACCCAACAGCACAAAACCCAAAGTCTGTTTATTTTGAGACAACACCTCCCGCAATTCTTTCTCATACGGCATCTGGTTAATCACGATATCCGGCTGCCACTTGTGCAGCACTTCTTTCAAATCCCGGATATTCTTAGGGTTTTTATTGCGGCCATTTTCAGGGGCACTGAACAGTACTCCGTATTCTACTTCCACATGCCCCTTATCCGACAGAGAGTAATACGCCACGCTCAACCCCTGCTCCGAAAAGTATTTTCCAAGCTTATAGGTAGTTCGCTGTACGCCACCCGCATTGGGATCAAAAGCCGGGGTTAAGGTAAATAGTATTCTCATTGTTTGTAAAAGTCCAGGGTATTTGTACTATAAACAGTGTAAATTCCGGAATTCCAGAAATAATTGTCATTCCCGCGAAGCCGGGAATCTCCGGCTGTAAAAGCAGCCACATAACCCTCATCAGGGCTTAATGCGCAGGAGATTCCTGATATTCCGCTATCGCGAAATTCAGGAATGACAGTTTGTGTGAATTTCAAGATTTTATCCCGTTTGCGGTATTTATTTTCCTATAGAGCAGTAAACAGCTTAAGCACCCCGGATTTTATTTTTGCGAGCATGGGCCTAAGCCGTGCATTAAAATAAAGCTTTTGCCTGAATGACATTGTGCGACTCTGCTTTTGCAGTTTTACCCATGCTTCCGTCTGTATCAGCGAGAAGCTAAGCGAGTATTCAGTCAGATCTATTTGTGCTGCCTTCATTGGTATTTTTAGTTGCTCTGCTTCGGGCAACAACCTATTGCAATGCTCCCAAACCAGTACATTGCCTGAAATGAAATTTTGAATGGTGCGTTTGTAAAAATTCTTCAGGAACCGGTCATCGGATTTTTCGGCAACAGGAATCTTCAGCATTCGCTCATAAAAAATGTTGGCCATATCAGGATCCTGTTGCCTGATTTGCCGTAAAACCTCAAGCTCTGACAAAGAAAGCGATGGATTCACCCTGGTATCATCAAGGCTATCGGGTTTTGTCATGTTCAGCCAATCCTTAAAAAACACACTTGCCAGTTCATCCCCATTTTCCTTATACTTTCTGACTGTGAGTTTATGCGCGCCTAACTGCTTAAATAATCCTGACAAATGTTGCGGAAGGTAATACCCTGCCTGAAGCCATTTTTCCAGCGGTGGGCTGTTTCCCCGCTTAGCCCGATGCTTATATAGCGAAAGTGCCTGATCTACCGGATCGCGTAAAACCAAAAGAAAATGGATTACTTCTATCCCCAGGTCTTTATACAGCTTTTCAAAGCGGCTTAGCTTTCCTTCTCCAGACAAGCCCTTAACCAGCGTTTCATTGGTCAAAAGCATCTTGTTCAGATTGGCATTGCGCGCTTGTTCCATTCGCGTTTTCAACCAACTGGAAACCTCCTTCCAATCTTCCTGCTCTATTAGGTTACTTAGCACAGCGGCATTGCCCGGAGAAATGCGCCCGGACAGCATATCTTTTTCGCGTTTTCCGGCATGGGGAAAATAATAGCCAGACGATTCCAGCAACATGCGATTTTGAGCAAACAAGGTCTGCACATAAGAGCTTCCTGTTTTTTCCGTTCCAATATGGATATATAGCTCCACCTAATAATTGTCAAACAAATATTGAGATACTGAATTGGCATTCATCTTAGCAGCATCAATTTTATAACTGAGCTTAAATAGAGGCGTAGCCGTTGAATCAATAAATTTTCGTCCTTCTTCCGTCAGCGGTTTTACCATCCCCAATCTTTGAATTTTATGGGCCTCTCCTGCATTTATCTTTCTGGTCATTGCCCAGATTTTAGCGCATTGCTTATCCACCTTCACGAGCCAGTAAAAATCATAATGAAAAATGAGGTATGGATATATTCTCAGGATTTTGGTAAATAATGGTGTGAGCCAGATGAGAGGCAAAACTTCGTTCCGGTTAATTACCCTGCAAAGAAAAGGCACCCACTTGCGTTGCCTTTCTGATTTATGATTAAAATCATTTTTGTCCCAGTATGCACAGCGCCTCTCGTAAAGTCGCTTTATGAGATAATTTCCTTTGGCTCCGGCTACGAACCAATTCGAGATAATCCGGTCCCGGCCCGGCTTATAAAACATGAAGAATCCGCCCGGTGCACTATCAAACAGCCAGCTTTCCAGCGGTTTCAGGCAATAACAGGTAGCATCCACCCATACCCCACCACGTTCAAGCACCAGCTTTAACCGGATAAGGTTCGCTTTCTTCTGAATGGGCAACCGCTCAAAAACCGATTCGCGCATATCCACCGGCCCAATAAAATCATAAAGGTTGTTGTTGTCCAGCAGATTAACCTCCCATCCGGGGTTTTTCTGCTTCCAGGATGCCACACAACGTTTAATAATGAAGGGTGCATCTTCAAAACCGGTGGCCCAATAAATCCAAATGATTTTTGGGATACCCATGTTTACTTAATAATAAACCTCTTGAAATTTTTGCTCAAAAAAGTCCAAAAATTTGCCAACCCCCATTTGCATAATACCTTCTAAGCGACCATCCGCGGTAAAAATTCCATTTTCATATAGCCCCTGCATTACCTTGTACTGCGTTATCAAATCGTGATTAATAAAATGATCAAATACAACCTTCCAATCTGTCTGTTGTATTCCCCCATATCCCTTATCAAAATTAAGTGAAGTATATAAATCCACACCAAATACCTTTAATTCCTGCGGTTTAAAAAACGCAATATCAATTATCATCCTCGGTATCATGTTCAATCCACCGTTTAACGTATACGCATTGTAATCATCCAGCTTCCTGTAATGGCTGCGCAAACCGCTCTGTGCAAATGCCTGTTTGCCTCGCTTACCTACTATAAATGTCGGACAGCTTTTACAAGCACCTTTGAAGTCATTCAAAGCTGCTTCTCGCTTACGGGTGTAATACACAATGTCAGGTATTCTTTTGCTATTTTCTTGCTCCTGAACAAAATATTCCAAATCATTTAGCTTCGCAAGTAACTCAAATTCTGCTAATTCATTTTCTTCCTGAGCGCTTAACTTTAAGGGACCTACAATTGCTAATTTTTTATTTTTAACCAAATCAAGAAATTTCTGATCCTCTTCATCCACAGGTGAATAATCACATGTTTTTAGTACCTGCTGAAACTTTGGATTAAAGACACTTATACCACACGCACTTCTCATCAACCTTGTCCATTTCAAAAAAGGAATAATTGAATCAAGTTCTTTTCTTTCAATTTTTTTCCCAATAATTAGATCCGCTATAAGCCATTTATCTATTCTCCCTTCATAGTCTTCTATTCGCAACATGGCTATTTCACGTAGTAGCAAAGCAATGTGATACCTTCCTAATGCAATAAATAATGAACTTAATGCCAACCACTCCGGAGCATCTACTAGCCTACGATCAATAGATTCAATTAATTCCTTAATCCGGTCAAATTTTCTTTCACGTATACTCTCAAATATTTCTCCTGGTAAACTCCGAATGTCAAGATCATGTTCTTTGAACCCGGCAATTATGCTTTTCAGATAATCCCCTTCACTTCCGTCAATTATCTGTATCCACGTGCCGGCTTGTAACCTTCTATTAGCAACGTGATATGTTCTATAGATCGTTTTGTAGTTCATTGCTGGAATAATCTTCCCTTCATCGTGCCCTTCAGCCGGTTTATACTACACCTTCAAATTATCCTTTGGGTGCATGGTTTTAGACCAATTCATTGGTGAGGTCGCGTCACTTGGATGTCCTTCTACTCCATTTCCCGTTTCTACCCAATGCGCCAAACGATGCTCCAAAAGCCCGGTTTGTCCAATAGTAATGAGCAACTTCTTCAAAGTTGTGCTATCAACTTTCACATCACTCAATTCATAATTATGCAGCTTCATCGCATCACCCAAAATACTTTCAGCAAAACATAATTCTAAATCTGTAAGCTTGCTCCGCCAGCGATCAATAGGCTCCCTGGAAAAGTTATTTACATTGCGATAAGAAGTATTAGCACTCCAGGGATTCCCTTCATGATCCTTAAATTTCTTGCTATTCGTCATTTCATTGTAATACTCAAGTCCAAGAAAATCACACATCTCCCGTGCCCAGGCATCTGGATCTTCCACTAACTTCTCAAAGTATACAATCCTAAAGCGATCGGAAGAAAGGGTTTTTCCTATTGTAGCACTCCATTGCAGTGCGTTAAGGGTGGCAAAAATAGCATCAAGATAACGTTCACCCTTCTCAATGGTAAAGTCCCGAAAAGAAGCCAGCACACTTCGAGGATCCCGGATTATCATTATTGCCTTAGAATCTTCAAACATCTGTAAAAACAATGGTATATTGCTCCATTGCATTAAGCTTTTCTCCCCCCAAATCACATTACTTTTACCCGCGCAAAATGTTTCCCTCATCAAAACCTCATATACAATTTTTAAAGAAATTGAGTGCTCATCTTTAAGCTTTGACAAAATGGTGGATGCGGGTACATTTATGTTAAATCGCTTTTCCAGCCTTTCTGCACAATCATTTATTACAAAACCATAATCATCTTGAATAGTAGCAGCGTACTTAAGATAATAACGGAAAAAATTTACCGTATCATGCGTGAGGCATATATCAGGGTGGGCATTTAATATTTTAACTGGTAAAGTTGTACCACTACGATATACTCCAGAAATAAAAAGTGGGGACTTCTTGGTCATAATAAATTTTCTTTTTCAATATCCATAATACTTACGTGAGGATAACCTCTTACGTCATTTGTAGCTACACCAATTTTTTTAATTTGATCCAGATTAATTGTTTGGTAATCAAAGGTGTAGTGCCAAGATACAAAAGGCTCTTCAAAATCAAAATTATCGTGCAAAAATCTGCCGTCTTTTGTTTCAATAGCCAAAAATGGCTGCGGACCGAAAATCCTTTCCTTCGCCCTAACCTTTAATATTCGCTGGTTTCTATTTCTGCCATTAACTATTACGACATCTAATAAATCCCGCGGTGGTTTCCTGTAATCTCCAAAAATCATATAATTAAAAGCTTCACGAGCTTCTGAATATTTGAACTTCACATCAGGATAGTCGTTGCTTACATTATTTAAAATGCTTCTAACAGCATCAACATCCGGAGCCATATTTCGAAAGTCATGGTTTGTCAACCCCACAAGTGCTTGGCCTTTCTGTTGAGCCTCATCAAAAGCCTGTCGAATATCCTCTTCTCTTAACAATCTTAGTCTACTACCTACATTCAGGCATCTTCCAATATGCCTGCGGCAAGACCCTGGAACTTGATAATCATCATGGCTGGGATTATAAACCTGCCAATCTTTAGGGGCTCTTCTCCAGTCTCCAAAACGACCACCGCCCAGATCATCTTGCTCACCACCCTCACTATGAGCCTGATTGGAGAGATCGAATGGAATCCATTGCTCCAGAAGCCAATGGCTATCAGGTCTCTCAGTATGGAACCCTGCACGATTAACTGATGGGAACCAATTACGTTCAAGGATCCTGCGAGTAATGATTTCTAAAAATCTATTATCATTAATATAAGAAGTTGCACTAATATGGGATGCCCCGCTATGATGGGCGGGATGAAAATGCCAATGTATGTTATCATTCCAATTATTACGTGCGATCAGATCCTTATAGTGATCAAATATGTTATGAAAACCAATATCTTTTCTACGAGGATTTATGGAGTATCCCACATGATCCACACAGTGCCAATTATAAATCCAACCATTTCCAAAACTGTCGGGAACTTTCATTCTAAAGCTTTCACTCCCAATGTGTTCCAGCATTTCATCAACCTTTCCATAATCATCCAGGAATGAAAGTTGGCCTGAAGAAAACATTTGATAAAGCTGTTCCTCTTTACCGGAAAAATTAAGTTCTCTTTGCTGTATTTTTCGTAAATTCTCTTTCGTGGCCTCAAGCTCTAATCCGAAGATATCTTTTATTCGTTTAAAGGTTGATGACAGACTCTCATACAGTGGACCTTCAGTATCCACTGAATGAACAATATGAACAATTTTTTCCTTACTCATCACCATTAATTTATTATACTCAATTCAATTTTAACTTTTGTAGTAGGAATTTGATTGATTGTACCGCAGCCTCCTGATTAAGATTGATAATAAATATTTTGGATTTTACCCTGCATCTATAAACCCACTTTTCATAAGGCACTCGGCAATATGCCAATCTAGGGGGGTGTCCAGATCAAGGGAGTAATATGGGTCCATCAGATATTTGCGTACTCTATCAAATCTTATCATCGTTCTGTTTCGGAGCGCGGCAATATTGATCACGTACACCGCTCCATTGAATTGATACACCTCGGGAATATCCTGTCTGCGTGTATTGTCAGCTTCTTTAAATTTTTGTAGCCAGCCGAAATCATCCTCCTCGCGCAGGTTGTAATAGGGATTGCCATCAGCCACTTTTACGGACACCACCATTTCACAATCAGTTGAAAAGAGGTCCATTGCTTCCTTGACATGCCGGGCCTGCCGGAAGGGCGAGGTCGGCTGCAGCAGGATAAGTCGCGAGGGATCCATGCCTTGTTCTTCGGCTCGCGCCAGGGCATGCAGCAAAACTTCATAGCTACCCGCGCTGTCTGTAGCCAGAGCAGACGGTCGCAAAAAAGGCACGTCCAGGCCGGTTTGTTCCGCCACATCCCTTATGGCCGGGCTATCAGTAGACACCAATATTTGTTCATCGGCAAATACTTCCCTGGCCACTTCAATACTGTAATGGATCAAGGGCTTCCCATTCAGCATCTTGATGTTTTTTCCCGGTATTCCCTTGCTTCCCCCCCGTGCGGGAATCACTACCAGATCATTCAAAACTGTAGATGTTTTATATCCTCCTGAGCTTTCTTAAAATCTTCAGGCTTCCCAATGTCCAGCCAATACTGCCGCAATGGATATGAAATTACCCTTTTACCCTGCTGAATTAATGCTTGCATTAAATCAGTGCTATTATAAAAAGTTTCAGGTGGTATTAATTCCAGGCTTTTTCGCTTTACAAGATAAATTCCTGCGTTTGAATAGTATGTGTAGGTTGGTTTCTCTTTAAAAGAAATAACATGATTGTTTGTGGTTTCCATTACTGCATAAGGCACATCCACCGCATAAGGAATGGTTGCAACAGCAAAGTCAGCATCCTGATTTTGAAATTCTAAAAAGAAATCTTCATAATCTATGGTGGTGAGTAAATCAGAATTTGTGATTAACACACAATCATGTTTAAAATCTTTGATCTTACTCACGGCACCAATGGTTCCCATTGGTGCATCCTCCCAAATATATTCGATGTTTATGCCCCGCAATTGCCCATTGCCATAGTGCTCCTGTATCTGCTCCCCTAAATAATTAAGGCTTAACCAAAAATCGTCCACGCCATATTGGCTAAGGCGATCTAACTGATAATCCATGATGGGCTTATCGCCAATTTTCAACAAAGGCTTGGGTGTTTTTTCAGTGAGCGGTAGCAGGCGTTTTCCCTTTCCTCCGGCCATTATTACGGCATCCAGCGGAAGGTATGACTTTAAATACCCGAAATTCACAACATTCACAATTTCACGGTTGCCATTCAGCACCGGCACTACTTTCAGATTACGCTCCCGAAGTTTGATTATATCCTCGAGGGTATAATCTTCCTTGTGAATAAACCTGGGGTTAGCCTGTGTGAATTCTTCTACCTTGCTCTCCGTAGTTAATCCTTTTATTAATCCGCGCCTCACATCACCATCGGTAAGTGATCCCTTCAATTGCCGTTGCTCATTTACCACAAACAAAATGGCATCCCTGGCCAGCTCATTAAGCTTTTTCAGGCCCTCTCTAATCGGAGTTCCTTCAAGTATCAGGTGGTCTTTATAGTTTCTCACACGGATTTACTTTCAAGATTGAATGGCGCTGAACATTTAGACGCGATCATAAATCGTAAAATTGCTTTTTTAAAATACCATCGAGCGGAAATGATTTTAATATCTCCTTTATTTTAAGGGAAGCGCCACCGGTACCATAAGGATTCTCCACATCTTTAATGCGCTGCCGGAATTCATTACTGAATGCCTTCTGCAAGGCAGCTTGAATGCGCTCCGTGGCAGGCTCGCAATCTATTACGGTTTCGGCTTTGATCCTTCCTTTTTGCCTGTCGCCTATGTTTATGGTGGGTACTTTGAAACTTGGGGCCTCTATAAGTCCGCTGGATGAATTGCCCAGCACCACGTCAACATGCTTTAGCGCAGACAGATAGCGCAACTGCCCTAAAGAGGTAAATGCCCTGGCCCTGTCGCCTTGCCTGGCAACAAAGCTATTTATCATCCCGATGATGATCCTGCCATCAGTATCCGCATTGGGCATGGTAAATATTAAATGCACATCAGGAAATAACGCCAATGCCTCCAGCAATTCCCCGAATTGTGTTTCGGCTGTCTTTTCTTCCAGCGTTACCGGATGAAAAGTGATCAGAATGTTTTTTTCAGCCAGCTTAAAGTCAATTGACTTTTCAAAATCTGTCCGGCTCAGCAAGGCCATCCGTTCTATATTATCCAAACCCGGAGTGCCGGTATGAAAAACCCTTTCCGGTTGTTCACCCAACTGTATTACCCTTTTTGCATAGGCTTTGGTGGCGGTAAAGTGCAGGTGCGCCATTTTGGTGATGGAGTGCCTGATTGACTCATCAATAACGCCTTCGGTGGTTTCGCCACCATGAATATGCCCCACCGGGATTCTGGCGATCATGGCAGCCGTTACGGCCGCAAAGATTTCAAATCGGTCGCCCAGCACCACGACAATATCCGGCTTCAGTTCATCATAAGCCTCAGCAAAGGAAATCATCCCTAGCCCCATTGACTTGGAAATACCAACAGATGAATCTGACGAGAGCAGTACTTCTATTTTCTTTGAAATTTTAAAACCTCTTTCTTCGATGGCTTTATAGGTCAGGCCGAATTCCGGGGACAAGTGCATCCCGGTGGCTATGACCTGCAACTCCAGCTCATCATCCTCCCGAATATCATGCAGGAGCCATTGCATTAATCCGAACTCTGCACGGGTACCTGTTACCACGCATATTTTGCGTTTGCTCAAACCAGGTCCTCCCATCTCAGTTTTTCAAATGCCTTAATTTCTTTATTTACCTTTTTTCCCATCACCGTTTCCCATTCCATTGGGCTTATGCCATCACCCGGACGGAGCGGGATAATATTTTTTTCGGATATACTTTCCCCAGCCTTAATATCTGTTTTGAGGTGAATGCTTTTCCTTACAATATCCCTGTTTTTGCCTTCGCTCTTGCTTGGCTCCTTCAGGCCGCTTCCGGAAATGGCCTTTTCTATATTCCTGATGGCCGAGACCATTTCCTTTAACTCATCAGGCTCAAGCGAAGCCCTGTGATCAGGGCCGGGTAAATTGCGGTCAAGCGTAAAGTGCTTTTCGATGACTGTAGCGCCCAATGCAACTGCAGCAATCGGCACTTCAATTCCGAGCGTATGATCTGAATATCCAATCTTTACCCCCAGGGCTTCTCCTATTGCGTTCATGGCTTTAAGATTTACATCCTCCATTGGGGTGGGATATTCCGTGTTGCAATGCAGCACCGTAATATCTGATCTGGTTAATCCATTTGCCGTTAAAACATTAAGTGCTTCCTCTATTTCCTGCAAGCCCGCCATGCCGGTAGACAGGATAACCGGTTTTGCAAACGCTGCCAGTTTTTTTAAATAAGGATAGTTGGTAATCTCCCCACTGGGAACTTTAAAGTGTTGAAAGCCTATTGAATGCAGATAATCCAACCCCGCTGTGTCAAAGGCTGTAGAAAAAAACCCTACGCCCCTTGCCGTGCTATACGCGATAAGTTCAGTATGATCAGCCTCCGATAACTCCAGTGATTTGAGCATTGCATATTGCGAAGCGTCAGCACCCCCGGTGTTTTCCTTTTGGTAGGAGGCCTTCAATGCCTGCTTGCTCACAATGGTATCGGCTTTAAAGGTTTGGAATTTTACCAGGTCAACTCCGGCATCAGCCCCCACATCAATAAGCTGTTTAGCAATAGCTAAATTCCCATTGTGGTTTACCCCTGCTTCCGCTATGATTAGTACTTTATCGCTCATTGCTCTCCTTCGCGGGATTTCCTATTACCAACTTATTTTGGGCTACATCTTTTATCACTACGGATCCAGCCCCTACCACAGCGCCATTCTCAATTTTAACACCTTGCTTAATCACAGCATTGGCGCCAATAAAGGCCTGCTCCCCTACTGTTACATTTCCCGCCAGCACGGCTCCAGGCGCAATATGCGATCCTGCACCAATGGTACATTCATGGTCAATGCTGGCTGAGGTGTTTATGATTACATCCATTCCTATTTTACAAAAAGGATTAATGGCGGCATTCCGCGCCACGAAAGTGCCTTCTCCAATTTCGCTAAAAGAAGAGACGCTGCTTGCCGGATGGATAAGTGATAGGCAGCTAAAACCTTTCGAACGAATGTAGTTGCCCACTTTTGAACGGATGAGGTTATTTCCAATACCCAGGATAAACACAGCTTCTTCAGCCCAACCTTTAAACTCCATTGACGCCTCGTCACCCCAATAACTCAGGTTATAAGGATTGTGCGTTAATGCGCTTTTATCGGCATAAGCAATTAAGTTCATTTTTAACAGCATTGCGGCTTCTGCTACTACAAGCCCATGTCCCGCATAACCTAAAAGACAGCACTGCTTAGTCTTCTCTGGCACTACTGGGGATATTTACAATTCGTTCTTCCAGGTATTCCGCATTCTTCTCATCATCACGTTGGCAATGCTTATACATCGGCAGGCGATACATTAATTGCCATACCGGACGGGTCATTATGCCATTTGCGTTTGTCGTTTCTAAAAATGCATCCCGTTGTTTTCTGTCTTCCAGTTCCACGCTCATCAACCAATAATTCCAGCCAGTGCCTTCGGGAATGGGCGTTAGGCGTATATCGTAGTTATTAAAGAAACCGGTGTACCCCTCGTAAACCGCTCTTTTGGAATCCTTCAGCGCATCCAACTGCTCAAGTTGGGCACAAAGCAGAGCCGCGTTGATATTGGGCATTCTGTAATTGTAACCCAATTCATCATGCACATAATCCCATGTGTGAGGGACTTTCGCTGTGGTGGTTAGGTATTTTGCTTTTTCTGCCCATTGTGCGTCATTGGAAACCAATGCTCCACCACCACCTGCTGTAATAATTTTATTGCCATTAAAACTAAAGATTCCCATCCTGCCGAAGCCGCCTGCCGGTTTTCCATTATACGTGCTTCCCAGGGCCTCCGCAGCATCTTCCACCACAGGAATATCCCATTGGCTGCATATATTTACGATTTCCTCAATCCGGCACATAAAGCCGAAGGTGTGCATGGGCAGGCAGGCTGCAATGCGCTTCCCGGTTGATTTGTTGAACGTGCCGTTATCCCTTTTCTCTCCATACGTTTCAAGAAAATCTTCGAGGGCCGTGGCTGACATCCCCATGGTGTCCCGATCCACATCCACAAAAACGGGCTGCGCATAATTATAGGCAATGGCATTGGCGGTGGCCACAAACGTGAGTGCCTGGGTAATGACTTCCTCACCCGGTTGTACCCCTGCTATGCGCAAGGCCACCTGCAGGGCGGCTGTGCCATTAACTACAGCAGCAGCCTTTGCTGTTCCCGTAAGCGTAGCCATTTCTTCCTCGAAACGATTGACATAAGCGCCAACCGAAGAAACAAAAGTGGACGCAATGGTATCCAGGAGATATTCCTTTTCCTTTCCCCAAAACCGGGGAATATGCAACGGAACAAACGCAGGATTGCCGTAGAGGTCCTTTATAAAATCAATGGTAGATTTAAATTCCTTTCCCATTACATTTTGCCGTCCAGGTATTTTCCTGTTTCCAGATGGCCGAACCCGGGGATCATTACATGGAAAAGCTCCACGATCTCCTCCTTCGTCCAACTTCCCTTATTTTTCATCTGGTCAATCCGCTCTTCGAAATACCGGAGTTTTTCACCATCAAAATCAAACGCATTCTTAATGATACCTATGCTTTCAAACCGCTCCATGTCCAGCACTTCATTTTCGGTGTAGAATTCCTCGAAATCCTTTTCCCCGGTCGTATCGCTTTTGGTAAAGAGGCACGGCCATTTGCCCTGCTGAGGCAGGGTTGCCACCATTGCACGGGCTTCATCCTCATCGGTACATTCATAAGCTTCAAATCCCGATGCTTTCAGAAAGCGCTTTGCGATCTCTGAGAATGTAATGAGATGCAACGCCTCACTTAACTTGGGAAAGAAAATATCCCGGTTTTCGCCCAACAGGCAGGACATTAAACATAGCTCTCCCGACTCCTGGGGCGTAACGAAATAGCGCTTTACGTCATTTGGGGCCACAATAGGTTGCTGTTTCAGGATGCGCTGGTTGAAGCCGTGCAGCAGCGATCCATCAGAAAAAGCAACATTGGCAAAACGTGCGGTGGAAATGTCAATGTCCACGCTCCTTCTCATCAGGAACATTTCCATGATCCGCTTTGAGGCACCCATCATATTTACGGGATTGGCCGCCTTATCCGTGGAGACACAAAAGTATTTTTTCGTTCCCGCTGCAATGGCCTGTTGCAGGGTTTTATCCGTATTGAGAATATTCACCTCAATCATCCGCATCAGCGTAAAAGGATCTTTTTCGCTGCGAACATGCTTTAATGCTGACAGATTGAGGATATAATCATAATCGCCATCAGCGTTAAAAAAAGCATCGTATTGCCAGGAGCCAATATCAAGTGCAAAAGTTTTGAACTCCCCGTCAATATAGCCCAGTGAACTGCGAATATCCCGCACCAGTTCCACCATGTTATTTTCGCTGATGTCAACAACATGAAGCTTCCGCGGATTTCGCTTGAATATTTCTTTTACCACCGCCTGGCCGATGGAGCCAGCACCACCAATAACGAGGAAATTGGTATCGCCTACTTTTTCAGTTAATGCTTTATCAAAAGCCTTAACATCTTCATCAAGCAAACCACTGTTTCTTTTAATTAAGCTTAGAATATTCATTTACCCGGTATTGCTGTTAAATGAGCTTCTATAATTATTGGGACTATCACGATAATGGTAATGGTTGCGAGCCAGAGCGGCCACACCCCCCTGCCCCCCTCAATGGGGGATTCGCGACCTGAGAGGTCGCTTCGGAGGGGCGATCCGAGATGGTATTTTTCATTTTGAATTAATCCTGGTTAAAAGATCAGCAGCTTTCTCTTTTTATGTTTTAGCGTTTGTGATTTTGCGCTGAAAGCGCAAAAATCCCCCCTGGAGGGTCCGAAGGACTCCGGACTCTTTCGGAGGGGCAAGGGGGGTGTCAAGCCCGCTACTCAACGCTTAAACACTTATTAAGCATTTTCCGGCAATTTTCTTTTCAGATCATCCGGCCCATCATGCACATACACCGGATATAATTCTTCCAGCTTTTCAGCATAACCCTCAATATCCAGCCCTATTACTTTGGAGAGGCGGTCATCTGCTTTAATCAACCCTCTGTCCATTAAATTCCTCATAAAGCTAAACTGCGTAAAAATATCGTGTGCTGTAAAATTTATGGTCATGCTGCTTAGGGACTGGGGCGCAAGATTGCCATAGCCCTTAGAATAGTCAAAACTCAAATACAAATCAACACCATACACCTTTATTTCAGCAGGATCGAACAAAAGCAAATCTGACACAGTCTTTTCCATCATCGAAAAAGTTCCGTTCCATGTTAATTCCGCTGAACCCGGAATGACACGCGCTTTTGTCGCTGATTTATTCATCACCTGTTCATAGTCCTCGTTTTTAAAAACACTTGAATCTTTAAAAACAAAATACTTACAGTCTCTTATTAAATTCCCTAATGTTTCCTTTGTCCTTCTTTTAATCCGGCCATTGTTATAGTATGCGATGTCCGGACGGCCATGATACTTGCTTTTAGCACCTTCCCGCTTCGATTCCAGGGCATTTAACTCCACTATTAAATCAGCGCCATTTATTTCTTCACTATAATCTTTATCAAAAGATAATGGACCAATAACCGCCATTCGCTTTCCATTGATCAATTCATAATAATCCGGATCAATTTCCTTCCCGATGGCCTTTTCCTTTCCGAAGAATTTTCTGTAAAAGGGACTAAGTTTAAATTGATGGCTATCTGTCATCCTTCCCGGATGCTCTTCCCATAAGCCCTGATCGAATAAAGAAGACATTAGCAAATTAGGAAGTTGCAGATTGTAATGAATCCGGGATTTCAATGATTTTAAAGAAGCATGGGATTTATGCCTGCAAACCACAGCTTCCTGAAAAAGGCCGAAGCTTAATAAGTATGTAGCCAATTCAATCCATTCCCCAGGGGTCAAGCTATCTGAAGGGCAATCATCAAAAGCATTTCTGAGCTCCGGGCTTCGATTATTAGTCCTTAATACTTCATGCAACAACCCCCAGACATGCAGTGGAATATTTTTGTATTTAATCCCTGTCTTTTTAAAATGCCCAAACAGGTGATGTAAGCCATTTCCATCCACATCCTTTAAATCCTTCCCTACGGCTTTGTGGGCTTTGACTACTCTGGTAAAACGCTTTTTATTGGGCTTAAAAACCAGCGCATATCTTTTATTAATTAGCGTTAATATCCGGTAATATGAAATCATTTTTCCGCTATTATATATTATAAGAGGTGATCAGGTTCATACTTCTCCGCAAATAATTACAATGGAACGAGATGCTATGCGCTAATTCCGCTTTCCCTCTTTCACCGTTATTGTATTCCATCCACATGATTTTTAAGCAGAGGCGTTCCACGATTAAGATCAATTTTAGCTTGCTTTCCCAGCACTTGATCATAATATTTAGGATGCAGGCCATAGCCAGGACGTATGGACCGCACGTTCTCACTAGTGAAGACCTCTCCCCGCTCCATGTCTTTTACCACAAAAAGCGAGCGGGCGAATTTCCGGTTACTTTCCACCTTTTCGGGAATTTCATACGTAACCTCACCTAGGGCTTTCTCTGCATTTCTTACGGCTTCCACCAGGGCGCTAAACTCAGTTGGATCTAATGAAAAAGCGGCATCCGGCCCTCCAATGGTTTTATCAAGGATGAAGTGTTTCTCAATTACCCTTGCCCCTAATGCCGTGGCAACAACCGGAACGGTATGGCCGAAAGTGTGATCTGAAAGTCCCACTTCTACATTAAACCGATCCCTCATATCCACCATTGTTTTTAAATTGGCCAATTCAATAGGTGCCGGATAAGCAGAGGTACATTTTAGAATAATGATCTCATTATTTCCAGCCTGACGACATGTACTTATGGCCAGTTCAATATCCTCCTCAGTTGCAATGCCCGTACTCATTATCATGGGTTTTCCCTTTGATGCTGCGTATGCAATAAGGGGAATATCCTGAATTTCAAACGAAGCGATTTTATACGCGGCTGTATTCAGCTCTTCCAGAAAATCAACAGCAGTTTTATCAAAAGGAGAAGAGAAGCAAATCAGACCTTCTTCCTTTGATATTTCAAAAAGCTCTTTATGCCATTCCCAGGGCGTATGTGCTTCTTCATAGAGATCATATAAATTGCGCCCATCCCATAGCCCTCCTTTAATTTTAAAGTAATCCTTAACCGAATTAATGGTAATCGTGTCAGCCCTGTAGGTCTGGAATTTAATTGCATCTGCACCCGCAGCTTTTACCGCGCGCACAGTGTCCACAGCCGTCTTTAATTGCTGACCATGATTTGCTGAAAGTTCAGCGATAATTAAAACTCTTTGCCCAATCTTGAAATCAGCTATTTTCATAGACATATTGTAAACTTGGAATATTATTAATAACTATTTCCCTATCCAAAGTGAATCCGGCCTTTTCAAATACTTTAACTGAGGATTGATTTTCAACTTTAATTTGGGCAATAACCGGTAGCGGAGATTTTTCTCTGATTTTTTGAACGGCCCCTATTATCATGTTAGCGGCATAACCTTTACCCCGGTGATCGGGCACAACATTGAGACCTATCAACCAGTAATCATCTACACTATCCATTCTCACCAAACCTACATCCTGTTCCCGCTCATTCGCAAAAACAAAGAATTTTGTTGCCCCGTTTTTTAATTTATCTTCAAACCACTTTTTATGATCCTCAAAACTGAAAACTGAAGAATTAAATGAATTTGCGCGTGTCACAGGGTCACTATTCCATTTATAAATTTGCTGGCAATCTGCCATTGTTGCTTCCCTGCAATTCAATTTTTCAGTCATGCCATTGATTGCATTCATGCTACCGTTCTCATACTCAAAAAAGCATTCTTCATTCTGTCCATTGACTTCCCATCAATACAAACTTTTTGATGTTCGGATATTTCCTTCAGCCTATCTAAGGAGAGTTGCTTTATTGCTCGTTGAATAGCCATCTCATCAAATTCTCCTGCGTCCTCAAAGGCATCGAAATGCAAAAGCCCCTGGTATATTCTTTTCTGATTTTCAGCACAATATCCTGAAATCACAGGCAGCCGACATGCAATGCATTCATACAATATCCCACTGGCCGGTACGATTGCAAGATCAGCATCCTTCATCGCGGCCAGCATTTCCGCCTCTCTCAGATTTTGGCTGATCGTCAGTCTGCTGCTTGCATTTATCCTGCGTTGATTCAATTCAATTATATTCCGGAAACTCCCACCTACTATAGCATGGACGTGATAATCGGTATTTTGCAATAGCCATCCGGTTACAATATTTACGAGGTTCTTGGAATCAGCACCTCCAAAACAAACCATTACCGTTTTTATTTCAACTTTTGCCCTGCGCTCCTCACGCGCTGCTTTCAGAAACTCCGGGCGCAACAAGGCATAATCCGGCCCCAATGCAAAAACAGGATTTTTGGTATCCAGCGTATAGTCTTCCGCTTTTAAGCCCGGTGCATGATTAATGATCATATCCGCACAATAATTACCCTTTCCATCATCCTCTATGATGGCAATCTTTACCGGGTATTTCCGCAAACGCTGCTGGTATTTTTCTCCAAACCAGTATCCATCCAACACCACAATTTCATCTCCCTTAAGACAATCCTCCAAATCAAAGGGAATTTCATCCTCAGCATTCCTGCGGTCAGGAGTGGTGTACGCCACCGGAGGAAGCTCAATCAGCCCGACACCTGCATTTTGTAGCTGCAACAGCATTGCGTTGCCTGGGGTGGCAATTGCTATATGGCATTCAAAATCTTCCTTCAGCATCTGGGCTAGGGCAATCGAACGGGTAAAATGCCCATAGCCTATCTGGCTATTTGCATCGGCCCTGAAAATAACTTTTGTTTTTTGTTCCAGGATTAATTCAATCGTTTAAATCCGCCATGACAAACCGGGCCTTCCAAAAGCGCATCAATACTTTTATCTCCTTTCTCACAAATCGCAATCGTTTCAAAAAGCGGCTCCAATTCTTCAAAATATCTTTTAAGCTGTGGAGCCTCATGCGCGATGCAAACGTATACGCTATTGGATGCAAGGATGCCTTTTTTCAGCATCTCCTGGGTGATGTATGTTTTATATTTCAACCAGTTTGGGGCATTGATGCCGAACGAGGTTAAAGCCGGAATTCCAGCGGTGGTCAGGTTTAGCTGATGCTTTGCGCCCAAGTCCTTCCACCTTTGGGTAATTTCTTTGCCGGTGGCTGTAATGCGTTCCCAAGACCTGGTTTCTTCCATCACCTCCAAAGTAGCCAATGCAGCAGCAGGGCCTATCCGTTCCGTCCAGAACGTGCTGCTAATAAAGGTTTTCTGCGCTGCCTCTATCACTTCGCGCCTGCCCACTACTGCGGTAATTCCGTAACCATTGCCCAGTGCTTTGCCGTACATACAGAGATCCGGCTCCACCCCGAAGTTTTTGTGTATGCCGCCAAAGCTCTCCCGGAAGCCGGAGGTGCATTCATCGAATATGAGTACGATACCGTTTTCCGAAGCCAGCTTACGAACCGCCTCCAGAAATCCTTCAGCAGGCCCCATGTTGCGGGTCACTTCCATCTTGATAATCCCGATCTCAGGATTGTCATTTACCAGCTTCCGCAGTCCGTCAATATCATTATAGTTGAAGGGAATAACCGTATTGCGCAATCCCTTTGGAACGCCTGCGGGGTCGAGGCCTGGTAACAAGTGACCTTCCAGTCCGTCTTCCTCTCCCAGGTTGGCTGACAGGTACCAGTCATGCCAGCCGTGGTAGCCACATATAGCAACTTTGTCTTTCCCGGAAGCAGCCCTTGCAATACGAATGGCGATTGCGTTGGCCTCTCCACCCGATCTTGCAAACCGGACCATTTCTGCCCAGGGGTTTAGCTCCACCATTTTCTCCGCCAGGTATACTTCTTCAGGACAGTTCAAGGTGGCCATATTGCCTTTGTCAATCACCTGCCTTACGGCTTCGTCTACCTTCGGATGTCCGTAACCTAATGTGTTTGTTCCAATGCCCATGATGGACATATCCAGGTATTTATTTCCGTCCAGGTCCCACACCTCACAGCCTTTTGATTTGCTGAAATAGGCGGGCCATTGGTCTGGAAGGAACATCTCCGGCCGTTTTGAAAGAAGCATGGTACCTCCCGGTATCAGTCGCTTCGCTTTTCTATATAATTCTTGTCCTGTCCCCATTTTAAATATTGCTTTCCTTTTGAAGGGATTTTAATAGCCCCTCATTTCGTATTATTTTTTGATTGATAAATCTTTCGGGATTTCTAATTACGTATTCCGTATATGCCTTCCAACCTGCATCAGTGCCTAAAGCATCAATCAGGTGTTCCACAGCCTCAAAATCAGCCGGTTCATCCACCGTCATCCTGATATGATTAAAATTATCAGGGGCCGGATAATTGGCAGCCTTAAAAATATTGCCCCCTTTATAATCGCTGTTATTTCTGATAAAAGGCGTGACATGTTCGCGCTCCGATTGCAATTTGGCTTCTTTCCAGGCTCTTTCCAATGCACTGAATTTAAGTACCTCCACATCCTGTCCATCAGGGAAATGCTCTTCCAAAATATTCGCTCCATAATCCAAATCCTGCGAAATGGTCATTTCCACTACCTCATCAATAAGCTGCGGATCAATAAGCGGACAATCAGACGTTACCCTGACCACAAACTGAGGATTCATATTCTTGACGGCCTGATAAAAACGATCGAGTACATCATCCGTTGATCCCTGATAAACGCTCACCTGCGCCTTATTTCCAATCTCAACAATCTTTCCTGCCCCCTCTTCATTCGTTGTCGCCAATACCACCGCATCTGCTGCTTTGGCCTTCTTTAGCTGATTCAGGTGAATGGATAGCAGGGAAGTTCCATTAATCTCTTTTAATACTTTTCCTGGCAACCGGGTGCTGGCTACACGAGCCTGCGTTATAATAATTACTTTATTTTTTACCATTTTGATGGATTTAATAAATCCTTATCCGCTACTTCGATTTTATCTATTTGTTGGAATGCTTTTTCAGGGACGGTTATTTGTGTCCATTTCAGGTTTTTTTGCAACTGCGCCACCCCATCCACACCAACTAATACTTTGTCAATATAATCTTTAGACAATGCGTATTGCAGTGCCAATGCCCCGACATCAATGCCCAAATCATTCGCTATGCCGGTCAGCTCCATTACATAAGGCTTGACGGGTTGTAGCCGCGCAGGTATCCGGGACACAGGCATAAAGAACAGCCCTTGCAAAAACACCGAACGGGTATGTATTTCCTTCCCCTGGCTTTTGCAAATTTCAAATGCCGCGCTGCGATGATAGTCATTGTCCAATAGATTAAAAGGCGCCTGAATTACCGAAATGCGATCATCACCGGACAATGCTTCCATTTCTTCGTTGGTATAAACGGAAACACCCAACCGGGAAAAACTCCTGTCCTTCTCAGTTTTAATTAAATTATCTATATGATCACTGTTTTTTAAATAATCCTGATAAGTATGAAAAAAGAGTACATCCACTTTTTCTACTCCCAAGTGCGTTAAGCTTTGCTGCAATGAGGGTTGCCAGTCTGCTTTGCCATTAAGTTTTGTAATGATCCTGAACCGGCTCTCCCCATTTTGACGAATGTAGTTGCCGATAACCGCTTCGGAATTTCCGTAAGCCGCTGCGGTATCCAGATGGGTAATGCCCGCATCTTCTGCAACTTTAAGAATACTGAATGCCTCGCTCATTGAAGGTTTGCCACCAGCATTGTTAATACCGTAGGCCAACCCAAGTTGCACCGTACCTAAAATCAGCCTGGCTGTAGCGCTTTCTCCTGCCATTTCACACTTTCTTCATAAGCCTTCCCTGCCACAGCCATTATAGCTGCCACTTCCTCATCATCCAATCGTTTCTTCCATCTGCCCACCGAATCAGTGGATACCCCTTGAAAATTTGCTGCAAAGCTGCTGTTACCGCTCCATTGTTCCCCAATTTCAGTAGGTGCAATATTTAGGGGAATTTCAATTTCACAAAACTCCGTAATTTGCTTCACCATCTTCTCCGGTGATATTACCAAGTTTTCATAACAAACGATGGCCGCTTTGTCAGGGTAGGTATTGACCAGCCACATTGTGCGCTCCGCAATGATTCGATAATTCCAGGCAAACCTTCCTGCTTCATTATCGCTATGGGCATAAGCATCCACATCAATTATCTCAGCATTTACATCTGCGCCCTGAATTCCATTAAACATAACATTGGAAAGGGCCTTATTAAAAACAGTCCGGTTCTTTTCAGGAACTTTATAGTATTCAAGAATATCAGGTGTATTTTTAAACCGGCTCACCCCCAGGCTGGCTTCCACGGTTTCTTCAAAGAGGTGCTGCTGAAGATTTCGCCTCATTTGTGTTTTGCCGGTGTCCAGGTTATTTTTCCGGCACTCTTCCCGCCACGATCCCCAAACATCACGGGGATCCCGCATCATCACAAGCAACCGGGGATTTGAAAAAGCCATTAATACCCTTCCCCAATAAAACTCCAGGTTATGGTTTTTTTCCACCCATTTCTGTAACTTACTATTCTCAAAACCCGAATAATCCTTAATGGCATTCAGAAGGGCCGTTACATCTCCCTTAAATCCTGTAGGCGCATTGCTTACTGATATAAATAAATGCGATCTAAATTTTTGCAGCTTCTCCTCACTCAACTGTAACTCTACTAAACCCAGCAGCCGCTTCATTCTGCCTTCATTATCCTCACCATCTCCACTACTCCATGACAACCTCCTTAAAGTATGCATTTTACCTACACCAGGTGGTGATAAAAGACCGCTGCTGCCATCCAGTAATCGCATGAGCAAGTTTGTACCTGATCGGGTATGTCCACTAATAAATATTGGATTATCAATTATTTCCTTCACGAATTAAAACTTATAGAGATTAGAAAACATGCTAGTAATTAAGAAGAAGCAAGTTCTTGATCATGAGTTCATGGGAGAATCCTCTTTTAAAATTAAATATCTGTTGTTCCTTTTCTGAAAGCTTGTCATAATCCTCATAATATCCTAAAAGGAAACCTTTACCACCCTTCTGATGAACGTACTCAATTGCCTTATACATAGAACCATGCGCAATCCCCCGGTTGGTATTCATTAGTTCCCGGTCATAGACACCCACTCCATAATAGGTCACTTCTCCCAACATGTACCATCCTGAAGAGACTAACTTATCCTCCAGATAACCATTGATCAAAAATGCCTCACCGTTGGCTATCATATCCATCTGTATCTCCCATGACCTGTCAGATCTGGTGCTTTTGCCAGCCGTTTCCAAATGAAATTGCTTCAACTTCAGGAATTCATCCCTGTCAAAATTATCACTGGTAATTATTTTATAGTTTATATTTTTAATACACCAGTTGATCATAGATTTGTAACGCCTTCTAATGTTTGTCCAGATAATTTCCATATCAACGGACATATCAACTATGTAGCTGTACTCCTGCGAAATACTAAGTTTCAAATCAGCAGAGCCGATTAGCTCATACGTCAAAAATGAATTATCATAAAGTTTGATTTCATTTCCATTGCTAATTTCTTTTAGGAAGTCCAGTATTAGCGTTACTATTTTTTTAGAAACGAGTGGTTTAGTTAAGAAGATATTAACCGGCATGTTGTAGTAAGAAACCTCTTCTTTCATAAAAATGTAGGCAAATGCAACAGGCTCCCTTTCCGCTAAAACAACGAATGATCTATTCAGGTAATCCGGCCCAAAATATTCCAGATAATATTCACGTGCACCTGAAGAATAATTCCAGTTTTTGTTTGCTTCCACTACCAAGTTACTCTGCTGTATCTTATTATTCTCAATATCATTAAGATCAGCAAGTGCTTTCAGCTCTATATTCACCTGTTCTTCTTTAAAAATTCTTTGACCGTATTTATAACAAATTCTTGCTGCTCAACTTCTAAACTGGGATACATGGGGAGGCTAAGGCATTTGCTATAATAATCTTCAGCATTCGGAAAATCCCCTTCCTTCCATCCAAACTCGCGGTAATAAGGCATTAGGTGTACAGGAATATAATGTACCTGGGCAAATATTTTGTGTTCGCGCAGATGGTCGTATAATCCTCTGCGATCTTCTACTTCCACAACAAACAGGTGGTATGCATTCAAACCATGCGCTGTGTTCTCCTGCTTCACAATACCTGTTCCATCAAAAGCTTCAATATATCGCTGGGCAATTTCCTGCCTCCTTGCCAACCCTTCATCCGCTCTCTTGAGTTGACTGGCACCCAAAGCAGCCTGAAAATCCGTAATCCGGTAGTTGTAACCAAGCTCCTGCATCTCCATATACCAGGCTGGCCATTGGCTGTTGGCGGTTGGCTGTTGGCTGTTGGCGGCTGGCGGCTGGCGGTTGGCGGCTGGCGGCTGGCGGTTGGCCCTTGGCGGTTGGCTGTTGGCGATTGGCTGGTTGCTAAAAGCTAATGGCAACTGGCCATAAGCCATCTCCATCGTATTTTGAAACTTGTCTGGATCCTTGGTTATTCCGTGGGTACGGAGAGTCAGGAGCTTTTCGTAAAGTTTGAGATCGTTGGTGGTAATCATGCCCCCTTCACCGGCTGCAATATGTTTTACAGGATGAAATGAAAAAATGGCGAGTTCAGCAAATTTTCCATTGCCGCACATTTGCCTTGCGCCCTTTGTATCCGTGAAGTATCCACCGGGAGCATGACAGGCATCTTCTATGATCCACAAATCATACTCATCCGCTAATTGTCGGAACGCCTCCAGATCTACAGGGTTGCCGGTAAAATCCACCGGAATAATTCCTGCGAAAGTTCCTTTCGGTGAAGCCTGAAGTAACGCCCGAACCTTATTTATATCCAGCAGATAACTGTCCCGTTCAATATCTGCAAAGACCACTTCCCCACCACAATAATGAACACAATTAGCGCTGGCAGCAAAAGTGATGGGCGTTGTGATCACTTTTTGTCCTGGTCTTACGCCCAATGCCATCGCACAGAGATGCAGCGCTGCTGTCCCATTGCTAACGGCTACCGCATACTTTGCCCCTACGTACGAGGCAAAGGCTTCCTCAAATTCCGCAATCTTTGGTCCCTGCGTCAGGTAATCAGATTTCAGCACTTCCACCACAGCAGTGATGTCCTCGTTTGTAATATCTTGCTTGCCGTAGGGTATTATTTTATCCACAAATACACACGAATTGAAGTACACAAATTGACACTAATTATTAGAGGATTATTCTCTTGTATTGAAGCTTGGTGGTGCCGAAATTAAGCAGAAGGGCTACTTTTAACCCTGTTGCTTTCAGGTAATTCAGCACCTGTGCAGAATGCACTGGTAGCAGACCCTCCATTGCTTTTACTTCTACAATCAATTGATTAAAGCATACGAAATCTGCAATATATTGTTTCATTAATAAACGACCCTTATAACTAATATTCAGTCGCTGTTCTTTAGTGTACTGAATTTCACTTTCTAAAAGTTCGATACCCAGTGCTTCCTGATAAACCGGCTCTAAAAACCCACAACCTAATTCATTATGTACGTTCATCGCACAACCAATAACCTTATAGCACTCTTCTTTTAATTGAAAATCCCCGGTGCCTATAATATTATCCACGAAACCATTTAAAAGAATACAAACTAATTTTCTTTGCCAAAACGATCAAAGTAACACAACAACATTCTTTATTTGTGTCCATTTGTGAAAGCATCAGTGTCAATTTGTGGAATTTTTTGCGGAAACTTTTGTGGAAGCATTTGCATCAATTTGAGGATTAAATGAAGGATCAACATGTTCCCTAATTAGCGACCTCATTTCTTCAACACCTACCCATGCTGTGTTGCTGCTTGAATTGTAACAAAAACCTTCCGGGACTTTTTTCGCGTTAAAATGCTTAATAAAGTCTTCCATTTCCCATTTGGTCTTGGATGGAACAATTACATAATACTTGCCCAGGTCATAGGTATAGTATGAGTCGGAAGTAGTGATCATTTCCTCGTGGATCTTTTCACCGGGACGTATGCCAATCACCGGTTTGCTGCATTCCGGGCCTATCGCCTCCGCTACATCCGTGATCTTATAGGACGGGATTTTGGGCACAAAAATCTCTCCGCCCCAGGCGTGCTCCAAAGCGTGCATCACCATATCCACACCGCCCTGCAGGGAAATATTAAACCGCGTCATTGTATCGTCCGTTATGGGTAAACTTCCCTCTTTACGCTTTTTCAAAAAGAACGGAATAACTGATCCGTTGGAGCCCATGACATTGCCGTACCGCACCACCGAAAAAATTATAGGATTCCATCCTTTAATATTGTTAGCGGCAACGAATAACTTATCCGAAGCGAGTTTAGTCGCACCGTAGAGATTAATGGGTGCCGCTGCTTTATCAGTAGATAAGGCAATCACCTTTTTCACATCCGTTTCCAGGCAAGCTTCTATCACATTTTCAGCACCAATGATATTGGTCTTGATACATTCCATTGGATTGTACTCGGCAATAGGAACATGTTTCATAGCCGCAGCATGAATAACATAATCAATACCTTTCATGGCACGAATCAACCGGTTCCGGTCCCTGACATCACCGATAAAAAAACGCATAATTTTTCGGTGCTTCTCGGAAGGGTAGTCATTTGCCATTTCAAACTGCTTTTGCTCATCACGGGAAAATATGACAAGCCTGTCTATATCTCCATGATGTTCCAGCAAATGCTTCGTCAATGCCTTTCCCAGCGAGCCGGTGCCGCCTGTAATTAAAATTGCCTTTCCTTTTAAATCCATATTTCTTAAATTCAGATTAAAATCTAAACCTTACCACTAAAGCTCCTGCAATTGCACCATTTTCTTAAATCCAAAATTTTGATTAATCAATTCCGAATAATTGCCAATAGATTCAATGCTTCCATTATTTAATAAAACAATTCTGTCAGCATTCCTGATGGTTGATAGTCTGTGTGCCACAATCAAAATCGTGTAGTTGCCCTTTAAGGCATCAATGCTGGTTTGTATGGCCCTCTCTGTCTCACTATCCAGTGCAGATGTGGCTTCGTCCATAATGAGAATATCAATGTCCTTATATAATTCACGGGCAATGGAAATGCGCTGTTTTTGACCTCCGCTCAGGTTTACCCCGTTGTTGCCGAGGATGGTATCAGGTCCGTTATCAAGTCCTGTCACAAATTCGTCAATAGACGCTCGCTTCAGGGCATTATTGAAACGTGATTCGTTTTCCGGGTTGCGCTCGGACCAAAACGTTACATTATTGTATATGGAATCGTTGAATATTACCGGTTCCTGTGTAATGTATCCAATACGTTCCTGATAAGATTGAATATTGAGTTTTAGGATGTTAATATCATCTACCTGCATCCTGCCATCCTTCAGCTTCATCAAGCCTGCCAGCAGATTTACCAGAGTAGTTTTACCGCTTCCGCTTTCACCTACAAAGGCTACTGTTTCATTCCGGTCAATGGTCAGGTTAATATGTTTAAGAACCACATCCTCACCGTAGGAGAATGAAACATCTTCTAGAATAATTCTATCCTTGAAAGCATCTATTTTGACTTTACCCGGGCGCTCCTTATTGCTTTTTATTTCTTCCTGAAATGCCTGTGTATTGCTAAGCGATCCTGAAACTTCAAGAAACTTATTCCAGAAATTCTGCATCGTCAACAAGGCCGTAAGTGCGCGATAAAAAAACAGGAGGCTGATGAGGATAGGACCCAACGGAGCGCCAAGTAAACCTGTTTGGATAATTATGACAATAGCCACCACAATAATAAGCAAAGGCTCTCTTGCCGAGGCGAGAAATGCAGCAATAATCCCTATCTTTTTTCTTATCTGCTCAATACTAATTATCGTCTTTCGTAATTTATCTGCATAGACCTGCACCAGACCGGTTGCTTTCAGATACTTAAAGTTACCGACATGCTGAATCATCTGCCCCTGGTAGCTGTGCGAGTCTTTGGTGAATTTTTTCGAAGCAGTTTTGGTGTACTTGTACAAAACCTGATAGAGCAAATTGGTGAGCACGCTGCCAAGTGCCACAAGCAAAGCAAATCTTGCATCCACAAAAAAGGCAAAGGATACATAAATCATAACCATAAATGCCTTCTCTACCGTCTGAAAATAATTTTGAAAGGCCCTCGCTACCCGCGACACTTCACCTGTCATGGTATTTTGGATACGGCCCACATCCGAGTTTACATAATAATTATAATTCACACGATTAAAACCCTGTAGAAGTTCCAGCCTTAGTTTCTTTATGAAAAATTGCTGTATCAATACCCTGTACACATTGTTTATAAATAATGCGACTCCTTTCAATAAAAAGAATATGACGATAATCGCAAGTACATTGAACAACGTAAGTGATATGCCAACCCCTTCCATCATTTCTACAAGAAAACCCATTTTTCCCATTCCCTCGGAGTCAACAGCGGAATCTTCATTGGTCATTTGCAGTAACGGCAGGAACATGGCGAGGCCAAATCCATCCAGCACGCCCACCAATAAGCTGATGCCCACACTCAGAAATATCCGGTAACGGAGATGCCGGTAGAAATAAGTGAAACTCTCGAAGTTTCGCGCTATAAGTTTTTTTATGGCACTCACGCTAAGCGCTAAATATTAATATACTTGTCATTCTTCTAATTTCTCAACCCTTCCTACAGCTTCGCCTCCTCACTCCCACAGCAAGTTTTTTTCATTCCAATAAAATTTCCAGCAATTGAGCTGGATATTAGGCACTTACGCCATCTTCCCACAGGATGAGGGCCTTTTCCGGGGCGATGGTTCCTTTCAGGTTTTCGTACTCTTCGCTCAGCAGGACCAGGGGTCTTACTTTGCGCTTTATCAGGGTTTCTGCTTTGCCGATGAGGCGGTGCAGCAGGTCGCGGTCTATATCGCCTACCAGCACAAGATCAATGATGCCGCTGTCGTTGCCGTTGGCGTAATCGCCTGTAATAAGGGCGAGCTTCAGGTCTCCCAGTTTATGTATTACGTCTATAATGAGTTTGTCAAGCCCCAGATACTTCATCACGATGCTGTTGAGTTCCGGGAAGAGCGGATGCTTCCGGTTGGCCTGGTAGACCTTTTTATTGCCGCTGTCACTCGATTGCAGCAGTCCTGCATTCGTCAGCTTATTCAGTTCCAGGCGCACGGCATTGGTAGATTCATCAAACTCCACGGCCAGGCCACGCAAATGGGAGGTTGCATTGGAGTTCGAAAAGAACTTCAGCAACAGCTTAATTCGGGTCTTGGATGTGATCAGGGAATCTAACAAAATCGTCTGTACGGGTTCTGGGGCAAAAGTAAGGTGCATTGTTTATTTATCGAGTAGAATTCTTACTCTATCTCGTTACGCTATTATTAAATTTTCTTTAAAAATTGTTCAGGTACTTTTACCATCATCGCCTGTTGGATCGCTTCAATATGTACCATGAAGAAATGCTGGTTGGCCATCTCCGTGATCTCGCCTTCCATGCCTTCAAGCGGGCCGCCCATTACTTTTACGCGGTCGCCCTGCTCCAGTTCTGAATCATTTTGTACCGTTATGCTGAGACCGGTACTGATAAATCGTTCAATAGAGTCAAGTTCTTCCTGCCGGATGACAGCGGGCTTGCCGTTGTACCTGACGTAGGTGACAAGGTTTGGCTGCCATTGTAGTAATTCCGGTATTTCGTGCTCTGCACAATGGATGAAGATATAGGACCGGAACAGCGGGACTTCCACTTTCTTTTTGCGGTCACTCCATTGTTTTACCTCCTCTATGAGGGGAAGATAGGTTTGCTGTCCGTGTCGGGTGAGTTGCTCCAAGGTCTTTTTTTCAGCCCTGCTCCTGGTATAGAACACATACCATTTCGCTGTTGCTGCCACGTTGAATGCTTAATGCTGGTTGTAGGTTTCATGCCGAATGAGTAACAATCTTACTCGACACTCATTTATCCAGGGGCAAAGATAAATGTACTCCGGTAAATCCAAAACTTTCCTGCTCTTTTTCAGCTACACCTGCTCTTTGCTCCTGAGGAAATCATCCACATTGCTGAAGTGGAAATCCGGGTACTCGGCCAGGAACTTCTGCGGTTTCAGTCCGCCTTGCAGTGGTCGTGGGGCTTTTTGCGCAATTTCAGCCGTAGTAGCTGGAATTACTTCCACCCTGTTCACGGGGAAATGCTTGAGGATGCGCTGAGCAAGTTGCACCCGATTCAGGGAATCAGTAGAAGCTACATGATACAAACCCTTTTTGTCATCGCCAATCAACAGGTAGAGCATACGTGCAATATCGAACGCATTGGCCGGGGTGGCATACTGGTCGTAGGGCAGGCGCAGTTGCAGTGTTTTGCCTTCGATGATGGCCTCCACGATCCTTGATATAAAGTTCTTGTTGCGGATCTCATCGCCATACACATTGGTGATGCGCAGGATGAGGTGATTTTCAGTAGTTGCCCGCACAATGTTTTCAGCTTCCAGCTTGTGCCGCCCATATACGGATAGTGGATTCACTTCGGCTTCCTCGTCATAGGGGCCGTTGGTTCCATCGAATACGTAATCGGTAGAAATGTAGATGAATTTCGCATTGTACTGCTTCACCAGCAGCGCAACATTGGCCGTGGATTGCACCGTTTTCTGATAGCTCTCTTCCTCATGGTCTTCGCAATGATCTACATGAGTGAGCGCCCCGGCATGTAGGATAATGGAGGGCCGGAAAGCCGCTATATCAAAGTTATCCGGGTCATCCAGCCGGAGGGTATTGAAGAATTGCGTTTGCTCTGTAGGAAAAGAAAAATGGGTTCCCGCCACCTTCCATTGCGAGTTGCCGGAGAATAGGTTGAGACAATTGCCACCTACCAGCCCGGATGCGCCTAAAATTAATATGTTCATGGTTTTTTATGTTTTGTGATTTTGCAGCGTTGTGTGTGTGTGTGCGT